>JALWSJ010000096.1 GCA_026993705.1 Flavobacteriales bacterium | reverse complement strand
TTTATGACCTAACAGAAGAAGAACAATCCCGTGTAATAGAGGAAATAAAGAATTTCTACAAATAGAAGTTGCCTAGAAATAGGCAACTTCTATATAAAATCTATAATAATACTAATTTCTTAACGTGTAACGAATAGGAATAGTATATTGCACACGCACTGGTCTATTTCGTTGTTTACCAGGTATCCATTTCGGCATAAATTCTATCACTCTTTTTGCTTCCGCGTCCAAGTGTTTTTCCTTACCTTTTACAACCTTAACATCACCAATAGAGCCATCGGTATTGATGATAAATTTAACATACACTGTTCCATCTATTCCTCTCTTTTTCGCAATTTCAGGATATTGAATATTGCTCGCAAGATATTTCATCAAAGCCTTTTCCCCACCAATAAAAGTCGGTTTTTCTTCCACTGCATAAAATTCTAGAGTTGAAACAGATCCCAACTCATCAATATCATCTCCTTCATCTGTAATATCGGGAAAATCATCATTATTTAAATCAAACAAAGAATGATTATCAGAATCAACTTTTTTCTCAATAACCGGTTTCGGTTTCAGCACTTCAACTTTATCATCTTTCTTTACCACTACCCAATCTTTTCTAAGCTTAGGTTTTGGAGCAGAAATAGCTCTTTGTTTAGGTTGAGGTCTTTCAATTCTTACCTCCATAATCGGCTCATATAGCGACTCACTCTCCACACCGCTAATTGGTTTAATGTTCAGGCTACCATATCGCCACTCAAAAGATTCTAAAACAATACCAAAAGACAACAACAGTCCAATAAGCAAAAAAGTAATACGTTTGTCTTCCAATGCAACATTCTTATTTTTCTTAGTTTTCATAATAAATAGTTTTTAAGGTTTATATATCAACTACTTGCAAAAACTATCCCTAACGATCACAACAGAGCATCAAATGATGCAACGGAATACTCCAAAAGTAAACGGACTGAAACAACCAGTAAAAGGAGTGGATTAAAATTTGTATAATAATTTGGGCGTTCCCATTACAGCATAAAAAAGTGGGGTAGTTCTCACTAACCCACTTTTTAACGCTGTAATGGTCGAGCTATCCGCTATATCTTTTGGTTTGCATAAAGCAAACAAACCAAAAGGATGCCGCTCCTATCTCTAACGCGGAATCACGTAATTTAATTAAAAAATCAGAATACCATCAAAAATGAGTTTGTTATGTTTCCGACAACTAATTTTAGTACGACTTATTATCGACATTCGCAATTAGTAGTACCCGCAGTAGCACTCATGTGCTGAACTCTCCAATTTGTACCATCATGCCATAAAGTAAATGTTATTTCTCCATTTCCATTGACAACCTGTGCACCTCCAGCATTATCTACCCTTACATTCCAACCGATCCATTTCCCGTAAATAGTAGGTTGTCCCGCAGAATTATCATCTAAAGTTATAAAATATTGTCCATCCCACCCTGGAGAACCATCGTAAAATCTGTTTCCTCCATTTGCTCCTGAATTACATTGAACATTATCTTGTAAATCTGGAGCTACACCGGTATAAATATAGCTTTCATCTGGATGCGAAGCTACATAAGCACGCGTAAAAGGAACATTTACCACAGAACCACCTGAATAATGACGGCAAACAATTTGCCCCATGTTTTGTGTTCTAATTCCTCCGTTAACATGAAGTTTAGAAGTTGGAGTTGTTGTTCCCATCCCAGTATTACCTGTTTGCAGGTCAACAGTTAAACGCTCCGGGCGACCTATGTGAACCTTTTTGGCATAGGAATTTATAACATTTCCACCTTGAGGATTATAGTAATTATAACCAGCTATATAGATACCTGAATTATCCCAACCCTGATAAGTACCAATCAAGTGATAAATCGAATCGTGAGTTGGTCCTTTTGATTTTAAAACCGCATCCCAAGATTCTATTATTTCATTGCCGACTACATGTAGTGCTTCAGTTGGAGATAATGTACCTACACCTATATTACCTCCATTAGGATTCAATGATATAGGAAACTGAAGAGAGTCTGAATCTCTCATTGCTTGTAGCATAATGGGATAATTCACACCTAGCCCTCCACTATGGGCTCCCCCATAGAGAAATACATCAGCTCCTCCCATTTTGAAGATAGAATTACTTGGATAAATGGTTGTTTTTCTAGTTCCCACAATGTCAAGATTTGATTTAGGATTATTCGTCCCTATCCCAACTCTTCCCTGTGTAAAAATATTATCATTGATACTAGCTGGTGCGGCTGTCGTTCCTACTTTGTACCAATCTGCATCGGTGAGTGATGCTAAATCAACGGTTTCGTTTGTACCATTTTGTATGCCTATGGTTAGTACAGTTCCTGATAATCCTGAACCACTTATGTTTTGGTTATCGGTATTGTCTAAATAACCACTTAAATCTACCGGTGTTCCGTCGTTGGTTAAAGACAAGGTATTTCCTGTGAGAGATAAATCTTGATTATCCGTTCCTGCATTATCCATTACCCACGTATAAGTTCCGCTACCATTTGTTGAAAGCACTTGTCCGTTTGTTCCTCCTGTTGGGAGTTCTATTTCGTTGGTTGGGTCGCTATCCGCATCATTTATGGAGAACGTAGTTCCTGTTCCTCCACTTATGTTTAGCGTTACGTTATTTCCTGACGTTGTATTACTTAAATTTTGGCTGTCCGTATTATCCAAATAACCACTTAAATCTACTGTTGTTCCGTCATTCGTTAGAGATAATGTATTTCCCGTTAATGATAAATCTTGATTATCTGTATTATCCAAATAAGGGGTTAAATCAATACTTGTTGGCGTACCGTTATTTGTTATCGTTAAGATATTTGTTGTTGTATTCAAACTCAAATCTTGTATTTCGTTATTGGGGTCGCTGTCGGCATCGTTTAATAAAGCCGTTAAATCAACGGTTTGAGAATTTCCATTTTCTATACCTACGGTTAAGATATTCGTATTCGCATCAAACGCAAGATTTTGAATATTTTGGTCGTCTGTTCCTGCATTATCATTTATCCAAGTATAGTTTCCGCTTCCGTCAGTTGATAGCACTTGTCCGTTTGTTCCGCCTGTGGGAAGTTCTATTTCGTTGGTCGCGTCGGTATCGCCATCGGTTACAGTTAATGGATTAGTAGCTGTTCCATCTCCTGATATATTAGTACCTGAAGTCTGTACAACTTGCGTCCCCCAGTTGTCTGCTCCTGACGGTACATTTTGAGCTACCCAGTTTGTCCCGTCCCAAGTTAGCACTTGATTTGTTGTAGCTGTGCTAGGAAGTTCTATTTCATTGGTTGGGTCAGAATCTCCGTCGGTTACAGTTAACGGATTTGCTGTTGTTCCATCACCTGAGATATTAGTACCTGAGGTTTGTACAACTTGTGTTCCCCAATTGTCTCCTGCTCCACTTCCTACTTGTACCCATTGTGTACCATCCCAGTAGAAAAACAAGTTCATGTTTTTATCATAAAGCTACGGTTAGTGCTGTACCTAAAGTATTTCTAGCAACTGTAGTTAAACGAGGGATAAGTATCCCTTTATCTTCGGATTGTATATCCAACATTGCATTAGCATTGGGGTTAACTCCAGTATTATTAATGGCAATCCCTCCATTTTGAGCTAACGCTCCCAATGAGGTGAATAAACTAAGGGTGATGAGTGTTTTTTTCATAGGTTTATTTTTCTTCAGGTTTACGAAAACTAAATTAACCAAAATATAAGCATTAGCAAATTTAAACTGTATTTTTGTGACGAATTATTGTTTTTTAAGGTGTTGTTTTTATCGAGAATGTAATAAATCATTCAAAACATATCTCCATATTATATTTTTTATATGAACTTGTTTAAAGTTAACTTACTAAACTACGCGTAAAGCATTATATTTTCTGGACTTCAGCTAATTTTTATTCCATAGCTAATGGCTATGCAATAAAAATGGAGCTTTGCCAGAAAATATAAGCCTTCACGCTCGCTATTAGTCTGTCAACTTTAAACAAGTTCTATTTAAGTATTTGCTAAAATACAATAATGTATTATCTTTGACGAATGAAAAAGATGTCATGTGTTAGAGCTCAAGTTAATCAGCAGCAGATAGAGCGATGTAAAAAGAATGTAGAACAGCGTTTGCCGTCTCTACAGTTTTTTTCAGAAACAATGAATCTTGCTGGAAATACAGTTCGTTTGAAAATTCTATTCTTGTTGTTTCATGAAGAGCGTCTTTGTGTATGTGATATAAGTGATATATTGGAGATGAATATTTCAGCAATATCCCAGCACTTAAGAAAGTTAAAAGATAAAAAGATGATTCTTCCGCAGAGGGAAGGACAAACCATTTATTATTCGCTAAGTGAAAAACATAAAGTGATTTTTGACTATGTTTTTGGACTTATTGAAAATGAAAATTTATAAGTAGAAGATTATGAAAAAGAATTCGAGTTTAATAGGGGCAGGTCTTTTAACGGCTGTAGCTTCGTCACTTTGTTGTATAACGCCAGTTTGGCATTGATTTCAGGAACTACGGGAATGGCTTCTTCATTTGCTTGGATGGAGCCACTTCGTCCATATTTGATAGGGGTTACGGTGTTGGTGCTTGCTTTTGCTTGGTATCAAAAATTAAAGCCTCAACCTCAAATAGCTTGTCAATGTGAAAAAGGGGAGAAAAAAATTCATTTTTTCAAACTAAAACTTTCTTGGGGATTGTTACGGTTTTTTGCTATTGTTATGACGCTATTTCCATATTCTTCTTCGGTGTTCTATCCTGAGCACGAGAAGGGGAATACAGCTCTTCATAAAGAAAATATATCGACCATTGAGGTTGAGTTGTACGTCTTGTAAGGAATATATAACACACTCTATCTACGAGTTGAATGACATTTCTGAAGCTACTACCTCTTATGAAAGCGGTAAGGCTTTTATTACTTATGATTCTTCTCTAGTTTCTATTGAGGATATACGAAAAACAATAAATAAAACTGGATATTCTGCTAAGAATATCATTAAACCTTAAATTATGATTGAATTAATTTCTGTAATTACTTGTCCTAAATGTGGGTATATAAAAGAAGAAGAAATGCCAACCGATGCTTGTCAATTCTTTTATGAATGTGATGAGTGCCACACTGTGCTAAAACCTAAAGAAGGGGATTGTTGTGTGTATTGTTCGTATAGTTCTGTTCCCTGTCCACCTATTCAGGAGAGTGGTAGTTGCGGTGATTCAGGTTGTTGTTCTTAATCCGAACTCCCTTTTCTTTGAGCTACCGAAAAAGAATACGAACAACTAAAACAATAACTAACAATAATATTAGATGATATACTATTTCAAAATTTTAGAATCAATACGTAAGCTGTTAATCGCTACGAAAAATTACGCATCAATACGTTCAACCTTGTCGATACCGTCAAATTTCTTTAAGTGAGAAATCAAATTATACAAATGTTGTTTATCATCAACATACAACATAATTTTTCCTTCAAAAACGCCATCTTCCGATTCAAAGCTAATTGATTTCATATTCACATTCTTCTCCTTGGAAATAAAACTGGTAATCTGATTGACCAAACCAATATTATCCAACCCTGTTAAACGAACTCCGGTAAGGAAAGCTTCATCTTCTTTACTCTTCCACTTCGCTTGAATGATTCGATATGCATAATTGGCACGCATCTGTTTGGCATTAGGACAGTTGGTACGGTGAATTTTAATACCGTCATTTATGGTAATAAAACCAAAAACATCATCCCCCGGAATCGGATTACAACAAGGAGCTAAGGTATAATCCAGTTTTTCATCATTGTCGCCTATTACCAATTCTTCTTTTTTACCGGCAACTTTTTTTATTATGGTTTCAAAAGTATCCTTAATAACCTGAGTAACAGAACTGGCTTTCAGTACCCCACCCTTTTGTACAATACTTTTAATTTTAGACAAATCAATTTTTCCCTGAGCAATTTGATAATATAACTCTGTATGTTCAGATATTTCGTACAACTTCAAAAGTTCTTTTAAGTTCTGTTCATTAAACTCTACCTTTAAACTTTTGAGTTTTCGTTGCAAAATTTCTTTACCATCTGCTGCAATCTTTTTCTTTTCTTCTTTTAGAGATGCTTTTATTTTAGATTTTGCCTTTGACGTAACTACATAATTCAACCAATCTTTTTTAGGTTTTTGTTTCGCTGATGTCAAAATTTCCACCTGATCACCACTTTTCAGTCTATAGCTTAAAGGCACCAATTTATGATTTACTTTTGCACCGATACATCTTGCCCCCACCTCACTATGTACTTCAAAGGCAAAATCCAAAGCCGTTGCATTCATGGGCAAGGTCTTTAATTCTCCGGAGGGTGTAAAAATGTAAATTTCTTCGGCAAAAAGGTTTAATTTAAAATCATCGATAAAGTCTAAGGCATCACTATCCTTGCTTTCTATCAATTCTCTAATTTGACCAATCCATTGGTCGATACCACTTTTTTGATTTTTATTCTCTTTATACTTCCAGTGGGCTGCCAATCCTTTTTCTGCTATTTCATCCATTCTTCGTGAACGGATCTGTACCTCTACCCATTTACCTGTCGGACTCATAACGGTGGTATGCAAAGACTCATATCCGTTTTGTTTTGGATGCGAAATCCAATCTCTTAACCTATCCGGATTGGGACGATAAAAATCTGTTACCAACGAATAAGTTTTCCAGCATTCTGTTTTTTCATCTTCGGGAGCAGCATCAATAATAATTCGTATAGCAAAAACATCATAAATCTCCTCAAAAGCAACTTTCTTTTTATGGATTTTATTCCAAATAGAATGTATGGATTTTGTCCTTCCTTTTATGGTGTATTTAATTCCATGAGTATCTAGTGCCTCTTTTATTGGATGCGTAAATTTACGGATAAAGCGTTCACGAACTTCTTTTGTCTTTTCTAGTTTATCTTCAATCTCTTTATAGTCCTTTGGGTGTGTATATTTTAACGATAAATCTTCTAATTCGGATTTAATATTATACAACCCCAAACGATGAGCCAAAGGTGCATATAAAAAAGAGGTTTCTGAGGCAATTTTTAATTGCTTATCCTTACGCATAGAACCGAGTGTACGCATATTATGCAATCTATCAGCAAGTTTGATGAGTATCACACGAATATCTTCGGGGATAGTCAACAACATTTTCCGAAAATTTTCGGCTTGTGCGGATGTTTTTAGTTCAAAGACACCTGACATTTTTGTTAAACCGTCAATGATTTTTCTTGCCTTTTCGCCAAACATCGCTTCAATATCCTCTAAGGTGATTTCGGTATCTTCTACGGTATCGTGCAACAAAGCACAAGCGATAGATGTTGCTCCCAAACCTATTTCTTCGGCACATATTTTTGCTACGGCAATGGGATGATAAATATAAGGCTCTCCGGATTTTCTACGCATATCGCTATGAGCATCAACAGCTACATCAAACGCTTTACGGATATATTTTATATCATCTTCTTTTAGTTCAACTTTTACAGATTGTATTAAATCTGTATATGCTTCTTCAATTTCTCTTTGCTCTTTTTCGTAATCAATTTTCATAAGCCCCCTGTTTTTGATATTCTTGTTGCGTTAAACAAGTTCTATCCTAAAAGTAATAAATTTGTTTTATTTCAATTCGTTTTCTAAAAAAAGTTGTTCGATTATGTTAAATTTAAATAGTCTTTAACAAAAATTTTTAATATAAACGTTTTTAT
>JALWSJ010000095.1 GCA_026993705.1 Flavobacteriales bacterium | reverse complement strand
CCTATTACTATGGGTAAGGTTTGGTAACCGCCTTGTTGGTCTCCTACTCTATCTTGCAAATCTTTTACGATTTCTCGTAAAAGCGTTATCCAAAATCCAAAGACCGCGTATGTGAAAATAGTTATGTTTATGATTTCTTTATTGACTCCGTTTGTTGCCGGCATCTGCATATCGTCAAACTGCAAGTACAACCAAGGTAATACGGCGGAAAGAAAGGCAATCGTCAAATTGCCGATAAACGGTAGTTTTTGCAGATATTTTGAATAGAGAAAAAGTAACGCAATGGTTACGACAATAACTCCTAAAATAATTTTCCCGAATTGAATGGACAAAACAACGGCGAACAGATTCATCAACCAATAAACAAACAAGACTTTACCCTGTGGTATAACATATACTTTATTGGGACAATTAATTTTATCTACTTCATAATCATAATAATCGTTGATGATATATCCTGCGATGGTAACTAGTGCTATATCAAGTGAAAATTCACAAAATTCAAGTGTGGTTCGCTGAAAAAACAAAATGTAATCTTGAGAAAAATTTCGAAAGAAAAAATACCTTAAACCAACCAGTAACAGCAACATTGCCGTTACGTTAAGTAATCGAAAAGATTGGATATAGTCAACTGCTTTTTTCATTACCGGTTAGCTTGGCAAAAACCATTTCCCTTGTAGTCGCATGGTTTGTTCCACTATATCACGAACGGCTCCTTTTCCTCCATCAAAAGTAGATATATAATCGGCTATTTCTCTGACATCTTTTACGGCGTCTCTCGGACATGTTCCTACTCCTACTTTTTTGATACAGTAATAATCGGGAATATCATCTCCCATATACAGTATATTTTCTAGTGGAATGTTTTTGTTTCTGCTGTATTCCTCTATTACTTTTTCTTTGTCAAAAACTTCTAAAAACACATCTGAAATTCCTAACCCTAAAAACACTTCGGCTACAATAGGGGAATTCCCACGTGTGATTACAGCTATATTATACCCTTTGTCTATTGCTTCGGTTATAGCATAACCATCTTTTGCATTTAATGAACGTATGGTTTTGCCTAAGGGGTGAAAAAATATTTCTCCACCGGTAAAAACACCATCAATATCAAATACAAAAGTGGTAATATTTTGTAAGCGTTGTTTATAATTTGTATTTTTCATCGTGAAATTCGTCTAAGATAAGTTGAGAAATAGTTTTGTAAATCTTTCTATATTTCGGTGCATTTTTTAACCGTTCCAAATGATCTTTGATGATTTCCAAATCTCCTCGTCTTGCCGGACCAGTCTGCATGGACAAGGCATTTTCTATATAGAAAGAATTGTTAACGGTTTGCGTAAGTAGATTTGTTAGATACTCCGTTTTAAGATGATTATCTATACAATATTGACGGGTTATACTTAATATAAAGTGTGTGAAATTATTCAATCCCACACCTGCTATATGCAAGGACTTTCTATCGTAGGAATTCATTTCCACTACTTTTGAAGTTAAGAGTCTTGCCAAATTATATAGTTTTAAGGTATTTTCTTTTGCATTACTTTCAATAAAAATATGTACTTCCGAAAAATCGGTTTCTACTTCTTTTCTAAAGGTTTGAAAAGGATAGAAACAACCGTAATCATCTGCATATTTTTTTAGCATTGCCGTATCAATACTCCCCGAAGTATGCACCAGTAAACTTCCTTTAATGGTTGCTTTGCTTACCACCTTATCCCAAACATCATCTTTGAGAGCAACAACGACTAAATCACTTGTAAACACATGATTTTCAACATTATTTATCGCTTCAGCATCAACGATACCGGCCAAGATTTCTGCGTTTTGTAAGGTATTGCTGTATATCGTATCTATAGGAACACCTGCTGTATAAAATGCCTTTGCCAAATTTGTGGCTACATTTCCGGAACCAATGAAAGAGATGCTTTTGATTATATTCATATTATTTTCTTCATTCTCATTCCAAAAACGGTTACATCATCTACCTGCTCTTCCTCTCCTTTCCATTTTAAGAAAAATGATTTTAAGATTTCTTTTTGTTCTTCTAATGGTTTTTGATGTATTTCTTTCAGTAAGTTTTTTAAATTCCTTGACTTAAATTTCTTTCCTTTCTCCCCTCCAAACTGATCGGCATATCCATCGGAATACATATACAGCATATCTCCTTCTTCCAATTGAAATTCAAAATTTTGAAAAGGGCTCATTTTATAGGTAAATCCGATAGGTTCTTTATTGGTTTTCAGCTCTATCAATTCTCCATTTCTTATCACTACAACAGAATGGTAAGCTCCGGCATACTCCATTTTAAGTGTTTCTCTGTTTACCTTAATTAGAGCTGTATTCATTCCATCTCTACTTGATTCACTTTTGGCAGACTGGTCTAATTCCAAAATAATTTTTTCCCTTAAAATATTCAGCATTTCATTAGGTGGTATGCTTTTTCTTAAACGAATAATTTCGTTAAACATTGCAATTCCCAAGACACTCATAAAGCCCCCCGGTACACCGTGTCCTGTACAATCGGTTACAGAAATATAAAAATGTTTCTTAAAAGTTTTGCCCCAATAAAAATCACCACTTACGACATCTTTGGGTTCAAAATAGATAAAATGAGGGGGCAATGTATCCGTTTGATATTCTTCATCCTGTAATAACGCATTCTGTATTCTTTTGGCATAAGTAATACTATCCTTTATTTCTTTGTGCTTTTTCTCTACTATTTCTTTTTGAATAGCTAATTGTTTATTTTTTAGTTGCATTTGACGACTATGCTTTGCCTTGATTCTATAAGCAACAAAAGCTATTACAATGAGAAGAAAGAAAACCAAAAGTAACAGATACAAATAAAAGCTCAATTTTTCTTGGTATTCTTTGTTTTTCTTATTCTCAATCACAGCATTATCATACAACAATTTGCTGTTTTCATTTTTTAACTCGGCTAATTCCTTCTCTTTCGTCAACAGCATCAGACTAACATAATTTGCATCATCAGACCCAAGTACATCAAGAAACTCAATCATTTCCTTATCGTAGCTCTCCTTCACTATCTCTTGCACCTCTTTCCAGTTTTGAGCAAAAAAAGTATTTACAATGGGAGTCCAATCAGAATTTTTAGGATAAATAAAACCAAAGCCCTCTCGTTTCACCAAGTACAAACTCTGCCTTCTTATATTGTCTAATTCTTTACGTTTTTTAAAAAACTGTTGTAATTCCAAATACCCAAAGTATTTAGGATTCAAGCTAATTTTCATAAATATTTGAGCACTTGATTCAGCCGGTTCTATTTTAAGATAAGGAAATTTATTTTTCAGATTAAGAATATCTTCTTCGTAAGTTGTTCCCGGTAAATATAAAGCAGTCATTTCACCAAACACGTCAGAAAATTGAGCTGAATCAAGCACCACAGGTACCTGTTCATTAGAAATCAACACCTCTACATTGGGCATATAAGGAGGCGAAAAATTCACTTCTTTTTTTCGTTCCTCCGTTATACTGAAAGCACAATAAGCAAAATCTAAATTCCCTTTCTTTACATCATTATACAAATTACTAAACGACGAAGCTTGTTTATAATATCGCTTTATTTTTATCTTATATTTGTTTTCCACGTAAGTAAAAAACAATTCCATTATTTTATACTCAAAATTTTCCTCGTTTAGTTCTCCTTTGGCTGTCGAAAAATTATAATATCCCACTTCTACTCTCCCCCGTCCTTTTTGTACCAAATTCTTGAAAGAAGTTCTACCAAAAAAAGAAGAACTCATGAACAAAAACGATATAATAAAAAGTACCTTCATCATCCTCCCTAAACTTATAATTTATTATTCTTAATTCTTGGATTATTCAATACCTTATGCAAATAAGGAAATTGCAAAGCCGAACCCAATAATTTTATATGATTCATATTATGGCAATCACTCCCTAAAAAATCAACCATATCATTATCGATTAATCGTTCGGCAACTTTTTTAACCTCCGGACCATAGTGCCCGGTCAAAGAATTTATATTCAGTTGAAAAAGCACGTTTCTTTCTTTAATTTCCTCTATCCGTTGCCAATCATCAAACCAGAAAGTATATCGTTCTACGTGAGCTAAAACAGGCTGATAATTCTTCATTTGCATTTTCCAAATCACATCATTCAGCATCGGAGGTTCTTGAAAAAACGGCAATTCAAACAATACATATTTATCGCCAAAAGTCAACAATTCTCCCTGCTCCACCAAATTTTCAAAATCTGCATCTAAATTATACTCTGAAGCCACATCTACCGTGAGATTTATTTGATTTGAAACAACCGATTCACGCAATTTTTCTAAACCCGAAAGAATAATTTCAGGTGTATTCGGATAATAATCACTCATCGTATGAGGTGTTGTAATTACTTTTTTGTAACCCAACCGTTCAAACTCCCTTAAAATCTCGATGGATTGTTCCATCGTATCCGCACCATCATCAATACCCGGTATCAAGTGCGAATGAATATCCGTACGCAATATAGATATATCAGCAGGCTGTAACAGCTTGTCTTTCTTCGATTTAAACAACTTTCCCCAAATTCCCATCTTCTTATTTTTTCTATCTAAAACCTACAGATTAGTTTAACTAAAGTCCACTAATATACTAAAAAAATGTTAAGTCCTTTTCAACTTCAAGCGGTAAGCGTAAAATCCTATACATTTTTGGGCGTTCCCATTACGGCATAAAAAATCGGTTTCGTTGCACTACACCTCTTTTTAACGCCGTAATGGTCGGGCTATCACCACTCACTCTTTTTGCCCGCAAAAGCGGGCGGGCAAAAAGGAGTTCAAACACGCCGTTCTATCCCTAACGTGTGTGAAATGAGTGCTAAGAAAATGAGTTTTAGTTTCTTTAGACGATGAAAAAAATATTTTCATAGCACCCGCTATGGAAATATTTTTTGAAGAAGGATAAAGGAAATAAAAACATTTTATGGTGCTCATTTTACACAAGTTAGGGATTCCAATCCCTAACACGAGTGAAATTGGCGGATAGAGAGTGAATTTTTATGAAGAAGTATAAGGAATCAAAAAACGTTTTATATCGTCTATTTTGCTCATGTTAGGGATTCCAACTAACGTAAAAATATAACATTGATAATCAATCGATTATAAAACTGCCAATATTTTTACGTTAGCTCAAAAACTCAACTGTTTTTCACAGTCGCTTAATAGTCCCTAACGCAGTTAAGATAAATGCAAAGAAAACGGTAAATAGTTAAGACTCATCAAAATTCTTCAGTTCCACCGAATTACCATCATAAACCGCATACGTATAATGATTCAGCCAATCCCCGGTATTAATATATATTGCGTTACCAATAGGATGTTGAATTGCTAAATGTCGATGCCCGAAAATAAAATAATCAATATCGGGATTTTGTTCTAATTTTCTATGACAATAAGCAACCAACCACTCTTTGTCCTCTCCTAAAAAAACTTGAGGTTCTTTTCCTTTTTTTCGACTTGCTCGCGACCATTTATTAGCTATTCCAAAACTAAAATTAGGATGAATTCTAGCAAAAAGCCACTGACTAAAAGGATTGGTAAATACCTTTTTTAACCATTTATATTTAGTATCTCCAGGCCCTAAGCCATCTCCGTGCCCTAAGAAAAATGTATGGTTTCCCAATTTAAAACCCTCTTGCTTTCTGTGTACGATTACTCCTATTTCCTGCGGTAAATAATCAAACATCCAATGGTCGTGATTACCTGTAAAAAAATGAACGGGAATACCCGAATCGGTTATAGATGCAATTGTTCCTAAAAAGCGAGTAAATCCTTTGGGTACTGTATATTTATATTCAAACCAAAAATCAAAAATATCTCCCATCAGATAAATTTCGTCAGCATCCTTTCTAACTAAATTTAACCACTCGACCAACTTCTTCTCCCGCTTTAAACTCTCCTCAAATGAAGGTGTCCCTAAGTGAAAATCAGATGCAAAATATATTTTAACCGCTTTTTTCGGCATCAACTTAATTTATCTAAAACGGTTTTCATCCTATACAGAGCCTCTTTCAATTCTTTTTCGCTCGCAGCATAAGAAAAACGAATACAATTAGGATTCCCAAATGCTGTACCACTTACAAGTGCCACTAAAGCCTCGTTTAAAATATAAAGTGTCAAATCATCCGCATCATTTATTTTATATATCCCATCAGATTTACCAAAGAAAGAACTTATATCCGGAAATAAATAAAATGCTCCTTCTGGTACATTTGTCTTAACACCTTTAATGTTGTTTAATCCTTCTATTACAATATCTCTCCTTTTCTTAAAAGCATCTCTCATAGCATAAGTAACAGAAGGGTCTGCACTTACCGCAGCTAAAGCTGCTCGTTGAGAAATTCCACAAGCTCCCGAAGTGATTTGCCCTTGCATCTTAGTACACGCATCGGCTATCCATTGAGGTGCCCCTAAATACCCCAATCTCCAACCCGTCATTGCAAAAGCTTTTGAAACTCCATTTACCGTAACGACTTGATTATACACTTTAGCAATTTTTGCCAAACTATAATGTCTCCCTATAAAGTTTATATGTTCATAAATCTCATCGCTAATAACTATTAAGTCGGGGTGCTCTACAATTACATCTGCTAAAGCCTTTAACTCTTCCTCATTATAAACCGACCCCGTAGGATTACAAGGCGAACTATAAATCATTAATTTTGTCTTCGTAGTTATCGCCGCTGATAATTCGTAAGGAGTAATTTTAAAATCATTGTCAATAGATGTTTCTATAAAAACAGGCACTCCTTCTGCCAGTTTAACGATTTCTTCATAGGTTACCCAATATGGTGCAGGTATAATCACTTCATCTCCCGGATTGATTAAACTCAATACTACATTGGCAATAGATTGTTTTGCCCCGGTCGAAACAACAATTTGAGACGCTTTGTAGTCTAAGTTATTGTCCCGTTTAAACTTATGGGCTATTGCTTCTCGTAAATCAGCATAACCATTCACCGCCATATATTTAGTATAATTTTCATCAATAGCTTTCTTTGCCGCTTCCTTGATGAAATCGGGCGTATTAAAATCAGGCTCTCCTAAACTTAACCCGATAATATCTAATCCTTTCTCTCTTAATTCTCTTGTCTTTCTTGCCATTGCAAGCGTAGCCGATTCAGCTAAGTTATTCAGGCGGTTGGATACTTTTTTCATAGTAATGTTGTAGTGTGCTTTATTGCACAAATGTAAGTAAAAAAAGTATAATAAATCCCTACTACAATTCATTAAACAAAAAAATATTCAAGTCTAATTCTTATTTATTTTTACCTTTGAAGGTCAACAACCATATCTAAATCTATGTCTGAAAAAAAACTATTTCTTCTAGATGCCTTTGCTTTAATTTACAGAGCCCATTTTGCTTTTTCACGCAATCCTCGTATTAATTCTAAAGGACTAAATACTTCTGCTATATTGGGTTTTACAAACTCGCTACTTGATATTATTAACAACCAAAAACCCACTCATATAGCCGTTGTTTTCGACTCATCGGGGAGTACCCTACGCGAGGATTATTTTCCCGACTATAAAGCTCACCGTGAAGAAATGCCCGAGGACATTCGGTTAGCCATTCCTTACATCTATAAAATAATAGAAGCCTTCAATATCCCCATTATCAAAGCTGATGGATATGAAGCGGACGACATCATCGGTACATTGGCCAAAAAAGCGGAAGAAAAAAGAT
>JALWSJ010000094.1 GCA_026993705.1 Flavobacteriales bacterium | reverse complement strand
TGCAATTTATCTTACTCCTCTAATTAAAGCGAGTAAACAAAAAAGGAAGGAAAGAACAAAAAACGTCCTGTACAAACCATTTACTTACGCCATCCAATACTTCACTATACCACATCTAGGAATTCAACATGATTTCCTCGTACCCAAACCAATAGCACGTTTATTTTACTTACTTTCACATCACTTCCTTCCTTATATAACCGTAAGCCCAACAGGACTTGAACCTGTGACAGTACCATTATGAGTGGTAAGTTCTAACCAAACTAAACTATGGGCTCAAGAAAAAAAGGGCAGAAAAGCTATACACCACCCCACCAATAAATAGAGACAAACAAAAATAACCAAACTACATCAACGAAATGCCAATAGAAAGCGGCAGCTTCCAAACCAAAATGATGAGTTCTTGTAAAATGAGATTTCAACAACCGAATAAAACATACCGACAAAAATACCGTCCCTATAATAACATGAATACCGTGGAACCCAGTAGCCATATAAAAATTAGAACCATAAGCACCATCAGAAATGTTAAATGGAGCCTCCAAGTATTCCATGCCCTGCAATACAGTAAAACTAATTCCCAAAAAAATGGTCAAAAACAAACTAATAATAGCCTGACTACGTTTTCCACGTAAAACTGCATTATGCGTCCAAGTAAGTGTTGCCCCAGAAAGCAATAGAATCATCGTGTTTAAAAGTGGAACCTCCCATGGATTAAACGGCTCTATTCCCCTTGGAGGCCAAACAGAACCTACCTCCACATTAGGGGTCAAACTTGCATCGAAAAAAGACCAGAAAAAGGAAACAAAAAAAAACACTTCCGACAAAATAAATAATAACATCCCATATCGTAAACCCATTTGTACCGCACTCGTATGGTGACCTTCAAAGGTAGCTTCTCGCACCACATCTCTCCACCAAACTACCATAGTATACAAAACCAATAACAAACCAAACGTACATATATAACCACCATATATGTAAGAGTGCATATACAACACACCCCCCATTGTCAAGTTTAGAGCACCAAAAGCTCCTACGATCGGCCAAGGACTTGGATCAACCAAGTGGTATAAGTGTCTCTGCAAAAAAAGCATAAATTCGTTAAAATCGCATATTACATTTTTACCAACATACCCGATAGGAATCGAACCTACACTAATCCGTTTAGAAGACGAATGCTTTATCCTATTAAGCTACGGATATTGTTAACTAGTTTAGCTAACTAAAAAGCAAATAGTATCAAGAAGGACATCATCAGGGCAAATAACGCAATCGCTTCAGTTAAAGCGAACCCCAAAATAGCGTACGTAAACATTTTCTTGAATTGATTTGGATTTCTTGCTATACCCATAATTAAAGCAGCGAACACAACACCAATACCAACACCTGCACCGGTCAATCCAATAGTCGACAAACCAGCACCAATTAATTTAGCACTTTGTAACAACATGTATTTTTTCTTTCACTTACACACATTATCGAAAAAAATACGCGCACAAAAAACACCTAAACAAGAACCTTCGTCTTAAAAGGCAACTTACTTGCAGCCGTATGTAATACTTTACTCACACCAATACGTGAACTTTCTTTCACACCCACTTCAAATATAATACGCCCCGGCGACACTTTAAAAACCCAACGAGAAATTCCCCCTTTTCCCTTACCCATACGGACCTCTACAGGCTTACTGGTTCGGGACACATTCGGAAAAACTCTAAAGATTAACTTAGCCTTACGCCGAAAAGCCCTAGTAATAACTAGGCGTACCGCTTCCATCTGAGAAGAAGTAAGAAAACCCCGAGTCGTACTTTTCACCCCATACCTACTATATATTCGATGTACTCCACCCTTTGAAAATTTAGAAGGATATTTACCTTTTTGAC
>JALWSJ010000093.1 GCA_026993705.1 Flavobacteriales bacterium | reverse complement strand
ATTTCGAAATTTACTAAGAGTGGTAAACACATATTCTGTTGATAAACGAGTAGAAATACTCGATAAAAAATTCAACGAGTGGAAAGGCGACAAAGAACAAATTGATGATGTTTGTATTATGGGAGTAACTTTTGAATGAGATGAAAAAAATAAAACTACTATTTATTTGTTGGATAATCATTACTTTTAATGGTTTTTCCCAAGCTCCGAAGATAGATTCACTTCAACGAGAATTAGCTGAAGTACAGCAAGACACTTCCAAATGTAATTTATTATTAGAAATAAGTAAAGCCTATCTAAAAGAAGGGAATAAAGACTCTGCTCTACTAATAAATAATCAATTAATCGAACTTTCAAGAAACATTAACGATAGGAGAAGGATAACAAAAGCGATGCTTAATCGTTCAAATATTATTTTCAAACAAGGAAAATCAGACAGTTCCAGATTGATACTTAAAGAGTATTTAAAAGAACTTGATGAAACAGATTCGTTGGATTATGCAGATGTAAATTATCATATTGGTTATAAATTCTATTTAAACGGAAATAATGTAGAAAGTCTTCTATATTATTTGGAAGCCTTAAATACCTATGAAAGGTCAGGTAAGGAATTAAGAATATACAACAGTCTTCGTTATGCTTATTCAAGAATAGGTGAAAAACGAGAAGCCTTACGTTATACAAATAAAATGTTAGACGTTTGTCCAGATACAAACTATAAAGCCTTGGCTAATATCTATTTAAACAAGGGATATTACGAAACAGTATTGGGAGATAATATAACATCATTAGCTTCTTCTAAAGAAGGCATGAGTATTTTTAGAATTATACTCAACGATACAACGTCTTATACTTTAGGGTTAGTCCATACCAATATCGCCGAAGTATATCTTTATGCCTATGAATATTGTCCTGATAGCATTCGTGTTTTTAATCCATATATGAAAGATGTGCCGGAAAATAAGATTAATCAAATGATTTTAGATTCAGCTAAATACAGCATTGATAAATTCGCTGAAATTCTAAAAGTAAATAAAATGAAGTCTTTTGAATCCGCAAAATTATATGGACGGTGGAATATAATTCAAGGTAAAAAGGCAAAAGCCCTAGACTTTTTTGAACAAGCTTTTAATCAAACAGAAGGAAGTAAAGCACAAAGCCCCGATAGAAGAGATCTTGCTTTTGATATCTTTAAATTATATCGTGAAAAAGGAAGAGAAGATAAAGCTTTTGACTATTACGAAGAATATATATATTTAAAAGACAGTCTCAATAATGAGGAGAAGTTCAGAGAAGTAGGACAAAAAGAAGCCAAATTTGAGTTTGAACGTCAAAAAGAAGCAGAGCTCGCCCGAAGAGCAAAAGAACGAGCAATAGAACAAGCTAAATTAGAGCAAGAGCGTGCAATAGCGAAAGAAAAAGAAAGAAATCAATCAATTGTCAATTATTCGATGATTTTGGGTGTACTTTTAATTAGTGCGTTTACTATTTTCTTTTCGAAAAAACTAAAAGTAACAAAAGAACAACAAAAACTGATAGCAATCCAAAAACAGACCATAGAAAAAAACAGAAATCATATGTTGGAAAGTATCGAATATTCCAAAAATATTCAAAAACGTATCTTTCCAACCATGGAAGAAGTCAAAAGGTTACTTCCCAATTCATTCGTTTATTTCAAACCCAAAGACGTGGTTAGCGGTGATTTTTATTGGGTACATCGCAAAGGAAATAAGACCTTTTTCTCTGTAGCCGACTGTACAGGGCACGGAGTTCCGGGAGCCTTTATGACCTTAATTAGCCTTAACTTATTAAACGCAATTATTTTAGAAGAAGATGTAACCTCGACCAACCTGTTATTAGAACGTTTGCATATAAAACTCAAAGAACGATTAACATCATCCGAAGAAGAACAAATGAAACACGGATTGGATATAGCGATGTGTGCCTACGACCACACAACAGGCAAGTTAGAATATTCCGGGTTGCATAACCCTCTGTATATCATTAACAAAGATAACGAACTCAGAGAAATAAAAGGAGATAATTTATTTTTGGGAATTTCAAAATATTTCAATGTAACATTACATCAAATCGAGATAAAAAAAGGCGATTCTTGCTATATGAGTACCGATGGATTCCCCGACCAAAAAGGAGGCGAAAAAGGCAAGAAATTCTACTATTCAAGATTTCGAAATTTACTAAGAGTGGTAAACACATATTCTGTTGATAAACGAGTAGAAATACTCGATAAAAAATTCAACGAGTGGAAAGGCGACAAAGAACAGATTGACGATATATGTATAATGGGAGTAACTTTTGATTGATATTTGGGCGTTTCCTCAATCAACAAAACAAACATATCGCTATGGCGAAACGTTTGTTTAGCTGATTGAGGTCGGGCTATCCACTATATCTTTTGCCCTCCAAAAGGAGGGAGGGCAAAAGGATGTCGTTTTTATCCCTAACGCAGTTGAGGTAAATACAAAGAAAATAGAGTTTAGTATTCTAGACGATGAATATTTTCTTTGCTTATGCTCAAAACAACAAACTTAAAGAATTTTTGAATCCTTCTTTTTCCAATATTGTCGTTGTAAAATTTTGTAGTAACACGTTACAACAAAAATTTTACGCCAAAGTCTTGAAAAAAATAAATTCTTCAAATTCTCCATAAAGTTTATTGCATTGAGCATAACCCCTCCTATGGAAAAAATATGAAGAAGTATAAGGATACTAAAAATATTTTATTGTGCATAGATTAACTATGTAAGGGATACGTCCCTAACGCAAGTGGAATTCGTGGAAAGAAAGTGAGTTTACGTTTTTTTTAGTTGAAGAATAAAACAAACTTTTCATAGCATATTTCAAGTTTAAAAAACAAGTCAAAAGAAAATCTTTTTTAACTTCGTGGAAAAATACGACAATGCAATTACACACAATAGAAACAGGCAATTTTAAGTTAGATGGAGGAGCAATGTTTGGCGTAGTTCCCAAACAACTTTGGCAACGAACCAATCCCGCTGATGAATTAAACCTATGTGATTGGAGTATGCGATGTATGCTCATAGAAGACGGAAATCGATTGATATTAATCGATGCAGGAATAGGCGACAAACAAAGCGAAAAATTCTTTAGTCATTACCATTTACACGGAGATGCCACTTTAGAAAAATCATTAAAAGAAAAAGGATTTTCCTTCGATGATATTACCGATGTGCTATTAACTCATTTACATTTTGACCATTGCGGAGGAGCAGTTAAATGGGCGAATCAAGAGCGGACACATACCGAACCCGTTTTTAAAAATGCAACGTATTGGAATAATGAAAAACATTGGAAATGGGCTACAGAACCTAATCCGCGTGAAAAAGCATCGTTTCTATCTGAAAATATCTTGCCTTTGGAGGAAAGCGGACAATTAAAATTTATCGAAAGACAGGGTAATATTACAAAAGAAGCCTTCTCGGGTGTAGATGTTTTTTTTGCTGACGGACATACCGAAAGCCAAATTATTCCAATGATAAAATACAAAGGAAAAACAATTGTTTTTATGGCGGATTTATTGCCTAGTACCGGTCATATTCCCTTACCTTACGTTATGGGATACGATACAAGACCCTTATTAACGATGAATGAAAAAGAGTGGTTTTTAAACAAAGCAGCTGACGAAGAATTTATTTTGTTTTTAGAACACGATAGTGTTAATGAATGTTGTACGGTAAAACATACAGAAAAAGGAATCCGGTTAAAGGATACCTTTAAGCTAAGTGAGGTATTATAATCGGATAGAAATAAAACAAACGGTGTAGAAACATTGGAGGTATAAGGATTATTATTAATTTTGAAGAAGAAAATTTTTGAACATACATTATGGGAAGAGCATTTGAATTTAGAAAAGGAAGAAAATTAAAACGTTGGGCTCACATGGCGAAAACCTTTACTAGAATAGGTAAAGAAATAACAATGGCAACCAAAGAAGGGGGGGCAAACCCGGATAACAACCTTCGTCTTAGAATGGCAATGCAAAACGCTAAGGCTGCTAATATGCCAAAAGAAAACGTAGAAAGAGCCATAAAAAAAGCAACTGACAAAGACACTTCGGATTATAAAGAAGTTACATTTGAAGGATATGGTCCTCATGGAGTAGCGGTTTTTGTAGAATGTGCCACCGACAACAATACAAGAACAGTAGCCAATGTAAGAATGCACTTTAATAGAAATGGAGGTAGTTTAGGAACATCAGGTTCCGTAGAGTTCTTATTTGAGAGAAAATGTCATTTTAAAATAGATAAAGGAGAACACGATATAGAGGAACTGGAGTTAGAACTCATCGATTTTGGAGTGGAAGAAGTTTTTGAAGAAGATGAACACATCATGATTTATGGTGATTTCAAAGATTTTGGAAATATTCAAAAAGGTTTGGAACAAATGGGAATTGAAATCATAGAATCAGGTTACGAAAGAATACCTTTAAATACAGTCCACCTCGAAGGTGATGCAGCCGAAGAAGTAGAAAAACTAATCGAAAAATTAGAAGAAGACGAAGATGTACAACATGTTTACCATACTATGGGATAAGTAGTTTGATTGGAATTGTTAAAAGTATCTGCACAACTACAAACGTTAAAATAGATAAATATTTATTCTTTGTGCTATTCTTCATTTCTTTAGAAGTATAAGAAAAATAAAACGCTTTATGAGCCTCTTTTCAGTGTTTAAACCGTATTAATACTGAACAAGATTATGTCGTTCGTGTTGAAATAAATTTTATAGCTCAACTAGACTTAATTATGAAATAAAAAACATGGAAATAGTTAAGATTTATATAGGCTATGTAGCCGATACAGTTGAGGCAATAGGTGTTATTACAATCTTTATCGGAATCCTTTTTTCGTTTTATGTATTTTTCTTTTCAAGTGATATAGATAAAAAGAAAAATTATACGGGACTAAGACAGTCTTTAGGAAAATCGATTTTATTAGGATTAGAGATTTTAATTGCTGCGGATATTATGGCTACTGTGGTAACCGATCCTACATTGATATCTGTTTCAGTTCTAGCTGTTATAGTTTTGATACGAACAATCATGAGCCTCTCTTTAGAAGTTGAGTTACAAGGGAAATTTCCTTGGCAAAAGAAAAACAGATAATTCATGGCGTGAATTTTGATTAGATACGAGGACGATGACAAAAATAACTTTACAAATACTATTCATTTTACTATCTTTTTCCACTATTGCACAAGTAGTCGAGAGTAAAGTTGGATTTAAAAAGAGCAATTGGAAACAATTTGATGCCTTAGTCTTGAATAATGGCAAATTACTTTCTTGGGAACAACACGGAAAAGAATCATTTGTACGTTTATATAAAGATGACTTAAAATTAGAGAATAGTTTTAAAGTAGCAGGTGATAAAAAGTTTCTAAAGTCTAAGACGACTAGAATAATTGATTTTGCAGGGAAACAGTATTTGGTGTACGATAATCCAGTATTAAACGGGAAAGTACACGAATTGTTTGCACAGGAAATTAATTTAGAAGAACGACATTTAGAAGATAAAAAAATAAAAATAGCAGCATTTAATACGAATAATTTAGTTAAAGGTTATTTTGAAATTCAATCAAAAGATGAACGGAGAATATTTGTTTCTTACCACGAAAGGATAACTTATGATTACAATCAAAAGTTATACATTAAATTGCTAAATGAACATTTAGAAAGTGTAAACGAACGGTTATATACTTTTGACCATAAATGGAATTTATTTAGGAAAATAAAGTATGTAGTATTGCCAAATGACGAGGTTATAGTTTATGGAGAGCTGTTTAAAAGTAAGGTTTATGCATCAAGTGATGAAGTGAGAAAAAGGGAAGTTTCTCAATACTATATTCTCAAATTTGCATTAGATAGAAAAAACGATATTGACAAATATCTACAAATAGATAATTTTTTGATTAGTAATTTGTTTATGAAAATTAAAGGAGAACGAATTTCTATTTCGGGAACTTACTCTTCTTATTCTAACTTACATAATCAAGGAGTTTTTTATGGAGAATGGTCTCTGGGATTAGAACCTGTTGAAGAATTAAAGTTAGTTGAGTTTACCGATGATATATGTAATAATATTAATAAATCGTTTTTCAGATATAGAAAATCAGATAAATTTCCTCTTCAGGCTGAGGGGGCTTCCTTTTATTTACAGGAAATAATTAAGTCAAAGTTTAAACAATACAAGGGGCTGTACAGTTATGAAATTTTGAATGTAGATAGTTATAATGGAACTTTAAGGGTATTGATGACACAAAATTACAAGTATTCTATACAGCACGCTTCAGTGAATAAAGTTAATAGCGTGTTGATGAGTAATCAACAAAACAACTTTTTAGAGGGGAATATTGTTTATTTAAAAATAAAAGATGGAGCTATTTCAAATTATCAAATAATTGATAGGTTTAATGCAACCAAGACTAAAGAAAGTTACTTACGTCCTTCAGCATTTGTTTTTAGTAATAGCAAAGAAGAGTTATTATTCTTTTTTGGAGTTGGAAGATTTTCATTGATGAATAGATTGAAAGATGATTATACCTTTTCAGAATTAGCAGATGTAAGGTATGTAAATGAATATTACAAAAGAGGAGATAAGGTTTTTTATAACTTTTCTATTCCTGTTGTTTATTCTTATAAAAAAGAAAGAAAGTATATAAAAATGATTAGGATTTATTAAAATGATTATTAACATTAAAAAACATAAACTAAAAACAAATAATTATGATGAAGAAGATGACAAAAATCGCGGTGGTCTTGATGGCTGTATTTACATTTGGGAATGCTTATTCTCAAATAGATGTAAAGGCAAATTTATTAGGCTTTGCTTTTAATGATTATGGGTTGTACGGAGAATATTCAATTTCAGAGAATATGTCAGCTCAATTAGGTGTAATGTATAATCGAACTACTTTTAATTTAACAAGTACAGCAGCGAATATAACAGAAAAAAGGGTGTATTCAGGTATGAAAGTTATTCCTAGTTTTAGGTTTTATTTTGGTGTGGATGACCCGACAGAAGGTTTTTTTGTTGAGCCTTATGTCAGATTCAAATCTCAAAAATTTAATGGTGGACATGTTAAAATACCCGTAGATAATAATGGAAACTACGATTCGCATTGGGCGGATGATAATAATTCATCGACTGTTAAGTACGAAGAACGTACATATTCTGTTAATAGATCAAAAGCTGGATTTGGTATTGCTTTTGGAAGGAAATGGGTACATGATTCTGGATTTTTATTTGAAACTTTTGGAGGGTTTGGGAAAAACACACCTACAAAAGTTGTGTATTCTGATAAGGATGTACAGGATTATTATAATGGTATTATATCATTTGATAATCCAATAAAAATACATTTTAGAATAGGTGCTTCTATAGGTTGGAGATTCTAAGAGTTTAGAAACATACTAATCCTTTGCGGATTTAGAGATAATTAAAATAGCCGAGTCAATCTGTCTCGGCTTTTTTGTTTGATATAAAGTCTTCTGTCTATTAGATTTTTTGTACCTTTGCAAGTCGCAAATATAGACGCATTAAATATTAAAATACAGACCCATGAAATTATCACAATTTGAATTTGATTTACCAAGCGAATTGTTAGCTGAATATCCGGCAGAAGTGAGAGATGAATCTCGTTTGATGGTTGTTCATAAAGACACCGGTGAGATAGAACATAAAAAGTTTAAAGATATTATTGATTAC
>JALWSJ010000092.1 GCA_026993705.1 Flavobacteriales bacterium | reverse complement strand
CTATGCACTCATTCCACTTGCGTTAGGGATAGGAACGGCATCCTTTTGCCCTCCCTCCTTTTGGAGGGCAAAAGATATAGTGGATAGCCCGACCTTTCACGAGTAAAAAACAGATAGTGAAACGACTGTTTTTTATTCGTGAAAGGGAATGCCCAAAACATACATACGATAGAAAGAATCAAAATAAATTCTTCATCAGAAATCAATTCTATAATAAAATATCGGTAAGAACCCTAATTGATAATTTTGTCGAATTGCGGCATTTCCTGTCAAATTAGCCGATGGTGCGTAGGTTAAGTTTAATATGTTTTTATGATTGGTTACATTGACCAAATCAAAAGCTACTTCGTGAGTCACTTTTTTGGCGTTTTTCTTAAAGCTGATTTTAAAATCCAATCTGAAATAATTTCTAAATTGTTTGGAATTAAAACCTTCATCCAAATATTTTACATCGCCAGTTTGTGTTGTTTTTGCAATATCTACATTCCCGTAACGCTTACCACCTGCCACAGTAACTTTTGTTCCTAAACCTAAGGTTCTGTTTTTCTTTAAATTTATCTCTTTACCGGCTAAGAAGTTAGCTGCAAACACGCCGTTAAAACTGGAATTTCTTTCTATACCATCGCTTCCTTTATACTTAGAATCATAAAGAGAACCTGTGAACATTGCGTGCCAACCTTTATAGAAATGCCGTTGAAGGGTGAGTTCTATTCCCACATTTCGTCCCGTTCCTTTGTTAACTAACGTATCCGGAAATAAGCGAGAAAAACCACTTCCTCCGTTAATCAAAGAAAAAGCAGAAGGTCTGATTTCTACCGGAACATTAAACAGTTGTTGGTAATAGGTTTCTACTTTTAGACCGAAGTGTTTTTTTAGCGACTTAGTATAACCTAAAATAAAATGGCGACTTTTTGTCATTCCCATATTTTGATTATGTGGTTTATCATTACCTGGGAGAACATAAAAATAAGTATAAATTGGTTGCACTTGGCTGTGTCTTCCAATCCCCACACTCAAAGCTCCTCCTTTTTTCAACGTCCATTTTGCTCCTCCTCGTGGCTCTATGCCCGAAGTAGTATTATTCAAGGTAAAATACGAATAATGTAAACCACCTGTTACTACAAAATTATCGGTAAATTTATGCTTGTACGATACATAGGGTTGCAACAAAGCAAACTGTGGGTTATCGTTCCAACGCACATTCCAAACATAAGTTGCGGTATCGATTATACTGTCGTGGAAAGAACTCATATAGTAATCGGCATTAAAGCCCGCTTTTACCACTCCTTTTTTGCTTACTTTAGAGTTTATATAAGTTGAATTGGTAATTCTTTTAGTGTTAAAATGAAAACGCATATAATCAATAATAGAATCCAATTCGTAAACATCGCCTACCACTCTTCTGTAGATTAATTCATGATGAGCATACTGATCGGCAACAGACATAGCTAACGTCGATTTCAGATAAGTTTTTTCGTTTAAAGGTTGCGAATAGGTTACGCCTCCAACGCCCATACCTGTTTTAAAGATTTGGTCTTTATCATTGGTGGCATACACATCTAATTTTGAGGCATCTTTTTGGTCGCTAATTTTAATATTTACCGAACTCAAACCTCCCATAGACCAAAAAGATAGATTTCCTCCGTTTTTCAGCGGAAAATTAAACTTAAAATTCATATCCTGATAGTAAGGAACAGCGTCTGTACCTAAGTTAATCCCTAATTTATTAAACAAAACCAAGGTAGAATAACGGTACATCATTAAAAAGGAAGCTCCATTTCCTTTTTTCCCCAAAGGACCTTCAGCAGCCATTTCAGTTCCAAACAATCCAAACTGCCCTGTAAATTCATAATTTTCGGTATTTCCTGTTCTCAATCTCAAATCAAAAACCCCCGACAAACTATTTCCATATTCAGCAGGAAAAGCACCCGTAAAAAAATCACTATTTGCCAATGATTTATTGTTGATAATACTCACCGGACCTCCCGTAGAACCCGATACCGCAAAATGGTTAGGATTAGGAATATCAACCCCTTCTACACGATACAAAACGCCCAAAGGAGAGTTCCCTCTTACCACAATATCGTTTCGGCTATCATCAGAACCTTGAATACCGGCAAAATTACTCGCCATTCTTGCAGGATCCCCCCTACTTCCGGCATACCGCTCCGTCTCTTCAACAGAAAAAACTTGAGCACTCACCATCGCCATTTCATTTTTAACATCTCTACCGTTACTCGATTCTATCACCACCTCGTCCATCAAAGTGGAAGACTCTTCCAATTGAATATTTAACACCACCTCTTTTCCTGAATTTACCACCACCGTAAGTGTCTGAGGTGTATAACCTAAATAGGTAACTTTCAATTCCTGACGTCCCAAAGGAACATTTTCAATCTTAAATTTCCCATTCATATCCGTTGCAGCCCCCAACAACCTTGTTGTATCAGAAATCACAACCACATTCACCCCCGGAAGCGGATAATTAGACTCCAAATCTACGACTGTACCCTTAACTGTTTGTTGAGCAAAAGCAGAAGAAACTAGCAATACCAACAAAGCAAACAATAATCTTTTCATAAAAATATAAACATTATCGATTCTCAATACAGGGGCAATACAACTTGAATCGATTATAGGGGCGAAACTATTAAAATATTCTGAAAAACAAGATGTAAATGTAGAAAAAGTATATTGTGGGCATTCCCATTACAGCATAAAAAAGTAGCCCCAATCACAAATCCCCACGCCACACTACTTTTCAACGCCGTAATGGTCGGGCTATCCACTATATCTTTTGGGTTGCATATACGCAACAACCCAAAAGGATGTCGTTCCTATCCCTAACGCGAGTGGAATGAGTGCTAAGAAAGTGAGTTTTAGTTTCTTTAAACGAAAAATATTTTCCTTATCCTCCCCCCTTAAAGCACAGCTAGAATATCGTCTAAATTAATGAATATCTTATAAAACAAATACAATAGAATCAAAAGGATAACAATAAATCGAATAGTAGAACGGTTTTCGTCTTTAGCTGCACTTCTTTGAGCGTGTTTATGAGCAAAACTTATTCGCATACTAATCGCTTCACGACTCATATCTTTTTTTTCTTGCTCCAATTCTTTTTTAATCCTCTCCTTACGTTCTTCCAAACGCTCTTTATCTGCATCATAATACAACGGATGAAAACGAAATTGCTTTGTTTTACGGAGTTTGAAAAATTTCGACTTTAATAAAGGTGGCTTCATATCTTTCGCTACAATGTACTTCCAAATATAACAAAAAAAAAGAGAAATTACCAAAGTTGATAATTTCTCTTTTCGTGTGAGCCAGAAAGGATTCGAACCTTTGACCGCCTCCTTAGAAGGGAGGTGCTCTATCCAGCTGAGCTACTGGCCCATCACTTTAATTAGCGAGTGCAAATTTAGTCTTTTTTTTTGTTTCTACAAGTTATAAAGAAAAAAAATTACACTTTCATAATATCTTGTTCCTTTAAATCAACGATAGAGTCAATTTTGGCAATATAATCATTCGTTAATTTCTGAACTTTTTCTTCGGCTCTCTTTGCCTCATCTTCACTTAATCCGTCATTTTTTAATGATTTAATATAATCATTAGCTTCTTTACGCTTGCCTCTAATACCAACTTTCGCATGCTCACCCACACTCTTAGCTGTTTTCACAAGCTCTTTTCTTCTTTCTTCTGTAAGCATCGGCACAGATATAATCACCATCTCACCATTGTTTTGAGGATTCAAACCTAAATTAGCATTCTGAATTCCTTTCACAACCTCTGTCAATATCGATTTTTCCCATGGCTGAACCGTAAGAGTACGAGCATCGCTAGTATTGACATTAGCAACCTGAGAAAGAGGAGTAGGCGTGCCGTAGTATTCAACCATAACACTATCCAACATAGAAGGAGTTGCTCTACCTGCACGAACCTTTAATAACTCCTGTCTTAGATGATCTAATGTTCCCTCCATAGCTTCTTTAGCATCTGCTAAAGTCATTTCTATTTCTTCATTCATTTTATTCTTTTTTTATCTCTTTTAAACTTCTACCAACGTTCCTATCTCTTCACCCAATACAACTCTTTTCAAATTCCCCGGTTTATTCATATCGAAAACAATAACCGGAACATTATTTTCTTTACACAGCGTAAAAGCCGTCATATCCATAACGTTTAAACCTTTCTTATAGGCATCATCAAAGGTTAAATTTTTATACTTAACAGCATCAGGATTCTTTTCCGGGTCTTCTGTATAAATCCCATCTACCCTTGTTCCTTTTAAAATAACATCAGCATCTATTTCAATAGCTCTTAAAGCAGCAGCAGAATCAGTAGTAAAAAAGGGATTTCCTGTTCCTGAACCAAATATTACCACTCTTCCTTTTTCAAGATGTCGAACAGCCTTACGTTTTATAAACGGTTCTGCTATGGCCTCCATTTTTATAGCAGACTGTAAACGGGTATGCAATCCCTGAACTTCAAGCGCAGATTGCAAAGCCATACTATTAATCATTGTGGCAAGCATCCCCATGTAATCTCCTTGCGTTCTCTCCATCCCACCTTCTTCGGCTTGAACCCCTCTAAATATATTTCCACCACCAATAACGATAGCTATTTCGATTCCCAATTCGGAAATACCTTTTACTTCCTTGGCATATTGAACTAAACGTTCGTTATCAATACCAAATTGTTTTTTACCCATAAGGGCTTCACCACTTAATTTTAAAAGTATTCTTTTGTATTTCATATCTTGGTTCAAATTTAAGCAAAAAAAAGAGAGCTAAAAGCTCTCTTTAAAAAAATAATAAATTAGATGGACAACGAAACGCGTTTAAAATCCGTTACCGTTAAATCTTTATCGACATCTTGTAAAAATTGCTTTACCGATTTTTTGTTATCTCTAACAAATGCTTGATTTAATAAAGTCGTTTCTTTAAAGAATTTATTTAATCGACCTTTCGCAATTTTTTCTGCCATATCTGCAGGTTTACCTTCAGCGATAGCCAAATCTTTACCTACTTCAATTTCTCTATCAATAGTTGCTTGGTCAACGCTTTTTTCGTCTAAAGCTATAGGTGCCATAGCTGCTACTTGCATAGCTACTTGTTTACCGGCTTCTTCCGCTTCTTTTGTTAGCCCAACAACTGTTGCTATTTGATTACCTGGATGATTATACGCTACAACGCTTGGTGCTTCGACAACTTCCAATACTTTAACTTCTAATTTTTCTCCGATAACACCTGTTTGCTCAACTATTTTTTCACCAATAGTCAAAGTACCATCAAAATCTTGAGCTAATAATTCTTCTGCTGTTTTAACTCCTGTTTCCAAAGCTATATCAGCTATTTTATTTGCTAATTGTGCAAAGTCTTCATTTTTTGCAACGAAATCTGTTTCACAATTTAGAGAAACAACTATTCCTTTTTTATTGTCAGCAGAAGTTTTAGCAATAACCAAACCTTCACTAGCATCTCTATCTCCTCTTTTTGCAGCAATCTTTTGTCCTTTTTTTCTAAGGATGTCAATTGCTGTTTCCATATCACCTTCAGCTTCAACCAATGCTTTTTTGCAGTCCATCATTCCTGCACCGGTTTTTTTTCTTAATTCATTTACTTGTTTAGCTGTAATTGCCATGATTCTATAAAAATTATTGTTATTTATTTTTCTGTTGTTACTTCTTCTTTTTTAGCTTCTTTTGCTTCCTTTTTCTCTTCTGCTGCCTTTTCTCTTCCGGCTTTTCTTTCATCTAAACCTTCTTTAATTGCATCTGTTATATAGGTTACTATCAAATCGATTGATTTAGAAGCATCATCATTTGCAGGAATAACAAAATCTATTGGTCTAGGGTCTGAATTGGTATCTACAATTGCGTAAATAGGAATACCTAATTTGATTGCCTCTTTAACTGCGATAGCTTCTTTTTTAACATCTACCACAAATAAAGCAGCAGGAAGACGAGTCATATCAGAAATAGCTCCGAAAACTTTTGCCATTTTATCTTTTTGTCTCGTCATTTGAAGACGTTCTCTTTTTGATAAATGTGTTGCCGTACCATCTTGCATCATTTTATCAATAGAGTTCATTTTACGAATGGTTTTTCTTGTTGTTTTAAAATTAGTCAACAAACCACCCGGCCAACGTTCTACTACAAATGGCATACGTGTATCTTTCACCCTGTCAGCTACTATTGTTTGTGCTTGTTTTTTTGTAGCAACAAATAATACTTTTCTTCCTGATTTAGCTATTTGTTTAAGTGCTGTCGCTGCATCTTCGGCTTTAGCAGCTGTCTTATTCAAATCAATAATATGAATCCCTTTTTTTTCTTCAAAAACGTAAGGAGCCATTGCTGGATTCCACTTCCTTTTTAAATGTCCAAAATGCACTCCCGCATTTAACATTTCATCGAATTGTAATTTTTTCATCTTTTTTGTTTACTTTCTTTTTACTGAGTTATTTTATTTATAAAAATAACTGACATCGAGTTGCTCAGCAGCAAATTCGGTAGTGGAATAAACCCAATCCGAACTGCTTAGATACTAAACAAGCCCTCCATAATCGGAGAGCTTTATTTATACTAATGTAGTTATTAACGTTTACTAAATTGAAATTTCTTTCTTGCTTTTGGTTGCCCTGGTTTCTTACGTTCCACCATTCTTGGATCACGTGTCATTAAGCTTTCTGCCTTTAATAACGGTTTATTTTCTTCATTCGACTCTACCAATGCTCTTGAAATAGCCAAACGAACAGCCTCAACTTGCCCATTGATTCCTCCTCCTTTTACATTAACTTTAACATCAAATTTACCTTCTGTATCAGTTAAAATAAACGGTTGATTAATTTTATATTGAAGTACTCCCGTTGGGAAATATTCTTTATAATCTCTTTTGTTTACAGTAATTTTCCCTGTCCCTTCTGAAACATATATTCTTGCAACAGATGTTTTACGTCTTCCGATTGTATTTATAGTACTCATATAATTATTTTATTGAATCTAATTCTACTTTTTTAGGCTTTTGAGCTTCTTGTTTGTGTCCCCCTCCTACATATACATGTAAATTTCTAAACAATGCACTTCCTAATTTATTTTTAGGCAACATTCCTTTCACAGCAAACTCAACCAATCTATGTGGGTGTTTTTCTAACATTTTCTCTGCTGACAACTCACGTTGACCTCCCGGATACCCGGTGTGACGGATATACGACTTATCAGTCCACTTATTCCCCGACAAGATAACCTTTTCAGCATTTATTACCACAACATTATCTCCACAATCAACATGTGGCGTATAATTAACTTTGTGTTTACCTCTTATTAACTTAGCTACTTTACTAGCTAAACGTCCCAAGGTTTCTCCTTCTGCATCAACTAACAACCACTCTTTATTTACGGTCTCGCTGTTCGCTGATTTTGTTTTGTAACTTAATGTATTCACGTTAATATATTCTTTAAGATTTTAGTTTTATTTCGTTTCAATTCATAAAACAGGATTGCAAAGGTACTCCTTTTTTTTTATTACGCAAATCGAGATTGATTTTTTTTAGTAATTCCTTGCTTTTGAATTATTTATTTCTTGTCAAAGAACACAAAATATCATTTTTTTAAAACGCTAATTCTGTTCGCGTTAGGGATAGAAGTGGCATCCTTTTGGGTTGCATATATGCAACCCAAAAGATATAACGGATAGCCCGACCTCTTTCTACAAAAGACACATTTAGCTAAGCGGTATGTGTCTTTTTGTAGAAAGAGGGAACGCCCAAATGTTTATTTTTTTTCTTTAACCAACAACAGATAAACAGGAAAATGGTCGCTATACCCGTTCATGAAATTTGGCCCTACATACGTACGATGCGGATACCCTTTAAATGCACCGGAATCGTTTTTTAAGAAGTCTTTATTAAATACAAAAGCTTTGTAAAACTTATATGTATTAAACTGATTATCTTTAGCAACAAAACCTTCTGATAAAATCATTTGATCAAATAGATTCCACGCATCACGCCATGCCAACGTTCCGATTCCATTGTTATAAAATTCTTCCATTGGATTATACAATTTAGATTTTGATACAAAACTTATGTCGCCGGTCGTTTTCATTGCTTTACGCACACTTTTATTCACCGGATCATCGTTTAAATCCCCCATATATACAACCTTAGCGTTTGGTTCTGCCGACTGAATAGAATCTATAATTTTTCGCCCCAATTCTCCGGCAGCAATTCTTCTGGGAGCACTTCTTTTTTCACCTCCTCTTCTCGAAGGCCAATGTGCTACGATAACATGTATTTTTTCACCGTTTAATTCTCCGGTTACTAACAACTGATCTCTTGTACGAAATTTCTCTCCATCTCCATAAGTTGTTAACGGATACCTTTTTGAACTTAGGACTTTGAAATATTTAGGGTTATACAACAATCCAACATCGATTCCTCTTGCATCAGGTGAATCGTAATGTACAATTTGATAGTTTCTATTTTTTAGTTTTGGTGTATTTACCAAATCTTCAAGAACACCTTTATTCTCTATCTCTGAAACACCTAATACAGCAAGCCCATCTACAAGAAAATCAGTTCCTATCTTACTAACGACATCTGACATATTATTTATTTTCTGCTTATACCGTTCAGATGTAAAGTTTTTCTTCCCGTAAGGAGTGAAATCTTCTTGTAATATTTTATTCGTATCGGGATCAACAATCGTATCAAATAGATTTTCGAGGTTATAAAAACCAATTCCTGCCACTTCATATTGTTTGTCTTTATTTAACGTTGGCTGTTGAGCTGACAGTGTTATCGTAATAAAAAAAAGTGAGGTTGTTAACAAAGTTTTAATATACATATGACTTATTATTAAAAGTAAAAGATTAGTTTTGCAAAAAAAATAAACACTATTTGTTGCTTTAGCCGTTGCAAATATAGTTGCTTATTAAACATAAATAATGAATTTAACTAAATTATTTTCAATCGGATTCACCTTAGGTATTTCCGTTTCGATGTTCGGTCAATCGGACAGTACAGAGGCTTATGAGCCTGACTCATCAAATGTTGTTCCAATTGTTATTTTGGGTTCCAATTTAATGGACGCAGGGCAGGCTCAAAACGTGAGCGGTCTATTACAATCCTCGAGAGATGTATATGCTCGTACTGCCGGATTTAACTTTTCGGCCGCACGATTTAGAATGAGAGGATATGGTTCTGAAAACACACTCATCAGCTTAGGAGGAATCCCTGCTAATGACCCGGAAACAGGTTGGGCAATATGGAGTTATTGGGGAGGATTGAATGATATCACTCGTTACCCTGTAATCACCACAGGAATAAAATCAAATACAGATCTATTTGGAGGGATTGGTGGAGCGTCTTATGTAGATTTAAGAGCTTCTACTAAAAGAGCCGGTAATCGATTATCTTATGCCGTTACCAATCGTTCTTACAGAAACCGATTAATGTACACCTATAACTCCGGAGTTACAAAAAAAGGTTGGTCTTTCTCAGGTTCACTCTCGCATAGATGGGCAAAAGAAGGCTATGTAGAAGGTACTTATTACAGTGGAATTTCTTACTTTGCTTCTGTCGGAAAGAAAATCAACAAACATCATGAATTAAATTTTTCTGTATTAGGTGCACCTACGGTTCAGGCTAGAAGGGGGATTTCAGTTCAAGAAGTATATGATTTGACAGGGAATAATTATTACAATCCTTACTGGGGATACCAAACAGTTGACGATAAAGGAACAAGAGAGAAAAGAAATGCTAGAGTAAGGAACAACCATAAACCTTATTTTTTACTTACAGACGATTGGAAGATTAACAATAAATCAAAGTTGACGACCAGTATTTATGCCATAGTGGGTAAAACATCAAACACCAACTTAAATTGGTATAACGCAAAATATCCTAAGCCTGATTATTATAAATATCGACCAAGCTACCTTCTCTCAAAAGGAGACATAGATGGAGCATCAGCATTGGAACAAGCATGGAAAAATGATTACAATACTCGTCAAATCAATTGGGATTACATGTATTTAGCTAATTCTAAAAATCTAAGTACCATTCAAAACGCCAACGGGAGTGGGCAATCCGTACAAGGAATGAGAGCAGAATACATTGTAGAAGATTATAGGGTTGACCCGAGACAATATGGAATTAACTTAAACTATCAAAAAGAAATCTCTGATAAACTTTACTTAACAGCAGGAGCAAATGGACAACTCTATAAAAGTCATAATTATAAAATATTAAAAGACCTAATGGGTGCTGATTTTTGGGTAGATGTAAATAAATTTGCAGAAAGAAATTTCCCTGACCCAAGCATTGCTCAAAACGATTTATCAACACCAAACAAATTAGTACATGAAGGGGATAAATTTGGGTACGATTATAACATCCACGTAAATAAAGCCAGCTCTTTTGGACAATTGGATAGAAAAGGAAAGAAAATTGATTCTTATGTAGCTTTACAATTATCGCATACTACTTTTTGGAGAGAAGGACTAATGCAAAACGGAAGATTTCCAGAAACTTCTAAAGGAAATTCCGCAAAACAAAACTTTACTAATTATGCTTTAAAAGGAGGTGTTACCTACAAAATAAACGGACGACACTACATCCATGTTAATGGGGAAAATGCAACGAGAGCTCCTTATTCTAAAGCTTCGTTTATATCCCCCAGAACAAGAGGGCAAGTTATTGACAACTTAAAAAACACTAAGATTTTATCAGGAGACTTCAACTACGTTATTCGATATCCGAAATTAAAAGTTAGAGCGACAGGTTTCTACACACAAATTAATGACCAAGTTTGGTCAAGAAGTTTTTATCACGATGTTTATCAATCGTATGTTAACTATGCGATGACAAATGTCGACCAATCTTATAAAGGGGTAGAGTTTGGGTTAGACGCAACCGTAGCCACGGCTTGGAATGTAACCGCAGCTTTTACAAAAGCTCAATATTTATACACCTCACGACCTTTAGCAACCGTTACCGTAAACAACTCTAGTGAACTTTTGGCAAAAGACAAAATCGTTTACCTGAAAAATTACCACATCGGAGGAATGCCGGAAACAGCAGCTACCATCGGGTTAAAATATAATTCACCAAAGTATTGGTACATCGGAGCAAATTACAACTATTTTGCTGACATATATCTTTCACCGAACCCTGACAGAAGAACAGCAGAAGCTCTTGACGGATTCGTAAAAGGAGACCCGCAAGTACACCAAATAATAGATCAGAAAAAATTAGACAACGGTTCAAGTATCAATGTTTATTTAGGAAAATCACACAAGTTCCATAAAAAGAATACCATTCTTCGCATTAACATCATTGTTAACAACGTTACCAACAATCAAAACTTTAAAACAGGTGGATACGAACAATTGAGATACGACTCACAAAACATCAACAAATTCCCTCCTAAATACGGCTATATGTACGGAAGAAATTATTTTGTAATGGCTTCCTATCTTTTTTAATTAAACCATAGACAACCAATAGAATTTAAAAGAGTTTCAATAATAGAATTATACAACAATAAAATGAAAAGAATAGGATTATTAATCGCCACAGCAGGAATCGTATTAGGATTATCATCATGCGAGAAGAAATACGATTCACCGCCAATTAAAGAAATCCCGGTAGGAAGCATCAAAACCATTCAGGAAGTAAAAAGCATGTATCCGGGAACAGACACAACTTTCAATGAAGAAATGACCATTTATTGTACGGTAACTACTGATCAAAGCACAGGAAACTTCTACAAGGAAGCTTATATCAAAGATAATACAGGTGCTATTAAATTGCGATTTACAGGCTCAACCAGTTTATCCATTGGAGACTCAATGAGAGTGCAATTAAATGGAGGAACTTTAACAGACTATAACGGAATGTTATCAATAGATGGATTAGACCCAATACGAAACATAGTAATCTTAGAAAATAATATTCCTGTTATACCAACACCTGTTTCATTAGACCAAGTTACAGGAGCCCTGCAATCTCAACTCATCGAATTAAATGGTGTAGAGTTTGACGCAGCTGAACTCGGAACAACATGGGCTGATGCCGCCAATAAAAACAGTGTAAATCATACCCTTGTAGATTGTAGCCAAAATATGGTATTGGTTAGAACCAGTGGATATGCAAATTTTGCAGGAGATGTTATTCCTAACGGAAATGGTAAACTAATCGGTGTAGTCGGAGTATTTGGTTCTGATGTTCAAATATTCATCAGAAATCCAAATGAATTGGACATGAATGGAACTCGTTGTAGCGGAGGAGGTGGAAACAACTGCTCTCCTTTAAACGGTATAAATGAAGATTTCACCTCATTCAGTGTCGGAGCAGAAGTAAACGCTAACTGTTGGAATACAGGGATTATTTCAGGAAGTCATCGTTGGATTATTGGAGATAATGCAGGTGACCACTATGCATCTGCAACAGGTAGCACATCAGGAACACAAGAAATGTGGATGACGACACCTATTATACAATCGGGAGGAAACGACGTACTAAGTTTCTCAAGTGCACAACAAAACATGCTAACCAGCACACTAAGCGTAATGGTTTCAACGGATTTTGACGGAAGCAATTATAGCGATGCAACATGGACAAACATTTCGGCAACCTTAGCCAACTCAGGAACAGGAGCAAACATATTTGTACCTTCGGGTAATATCAATTTAAGCACAGTATTAGGAGCTAATTACACAGGAACTTATGCAGTAGCCTTTAAAGCAAGCATGGCAAATAATTCATTCAGTATGTTTAAAATCGATAATGTAGTTATAAGTCAATAATAATAGTTAGGGCGGTTCCCCTAATTTACTAAACAAACATATCGCTCTCGCGAAACGATTATTTAGTAAATTAGGGTCGGGCTATCCACTATATCTTTTGGTTTGCATAAAGCAAACAAACCAAAAGGATGCCGTTCCTATCCCTAACGCAAAATAAATAGAAACCAAGAAAAACAACCAAATAAATTAATTATGAAAAAACTTTACGTACTAGGATTAAGTTTAATGAGTTGGGCAGGTATGAATGCTCAAACTTATCTAACAAAAGACTTTGAAGATTCAAGTTTAGTATCCGGAGGGTGGACAACGCAAGTTGTAGTAGATACAACAAACTGGAAATTAGCAACATTTGGAACACCTGTTGAAAAATTTGCTAAAATATCTAACTACAACAGTGGAAATCACGCTGCTGAAGCTTGGTTCATCTCACCTGCTATTGATTTAACATCTGCAACATCCTCAGTTGTATCTTTTGACAACAAAATGAAATTCGCAGGACCGGCATTGGAAATAAAAGTATCAACGGATTATGATGGTACAAGTGCTCCTTCAACTGCAACATGGACAGATGTTACTGCAAGTGCAACCTTAGATACTGATGCAACTGCCTGGGGTGGATGGACAAATTCAGGAGAAATAGATTTAAGTTCGTACCAATCAAGTTCATCTGTATATATTGCTTTCAGATATACCGGTTCAAGTTCTGATGGATCAACATGGGAGATAGACAATATCTTAGTTGCAGAAACAGGAACGTCTGGAGGAAACAATGGCGGAGGCAACGGTGGAGGAAACTCAACAAGTGCTACACCTCATACCATATACGACATCCAATACACAACAGATGCTTCTGGAGATTCTCCATTAAAAGACAGCGTAGTTAAAACGTATGGAATTGTAACCGCGGTGGTTTTTCAAAATAGCACACAAAAAGGATACTATCTGCAAGACGGTATAGGAGCATGGAATGGAATTTATGTTTTTGACGGCAACCATACCATACAAAGAGGAGATTCTTTAATGGTTATCGGTACAGTAGCAGAATACTATAACTCAACTCAATTAGGATATGTAGATTCAGTTGTAGTTGTAAGTAGTTATAATGATGTTTCTCCTGTAGTTATTACAACAGCTGATGTTGCTAGTGAAATGTACGAAAATGTACTTTGTCAAGTGCAAAATGCAACTTGCTCACAACTACCAAACACAGCTAATCATAATGAATGGACAATAAACGATGGTTCAGGTAATGTGAATGTTGATGACTTCTTATTTTCTTACACACCGGCAATCGGTACGGCATACAACGTTACAGGGATAGTAGCTTACGCCTTTGGAAACTTCAAAATGTACCCAAGAGATGCTAACGATATAACTTTAGCTTCATCATCTACTGGAATAGAAGAAAACAACTCAATTTTCAAAATGTATCCAAATCCTGTTGGAAGTGGAGTATTAACAATCGTTCTTGACAACAATGCTTCATTATCAATAGTAAATATGTTGGGAAGTGTTGTTATCTCTCAACCAATTTACGCAGGAAACAACACAATAAACGTTGCTCATTTACCTGCTGGTAATTACATCGTTAGAATTAACGAGAAAACGAGTATGCTTGTAGTAAAATAAACTTTTATACATAAAGAATAAATGAGGAAGAGGAGATTGTTGAAATCTCCTCTTTTTTGTTTCAATAAATTTGAATATCACAAAAAATAATATATATTTGATTTGAATTATAAAACTTAAGATTATGAAAAAATATTTACTATCCTCGTTGGTCTTGCTCAGCTTAGCATTCACACAAAAGGTTTTCGCACAACCGACAGTATCGGGAGTTTATCTTCCTGTAGTAAACACAGAAATAAGACAGGTGTGGAGTACTGACTCGGCACATAACCATATAGTAGCCCCACAATACGGTGCAAATATGACTTGGGATTACTCTAACTCATTCCCAATACAAACAATAAAGGATACATTTGCTTTAAGATCAATTTCTCCAGACAATCCTGAAGTACAAAATTTGGCAGGACAGCCAATTCATCAGTATTTCCCGGAAGCAACAATGGTTACCTATGTTCGTTCTCCGTTACCATCTGCAGATTCATTATGGTCCTTTTTTAAAGTAGATACAGGCGGATTGCATAATATTGGAGCCTTTGCTCTTAAATCGCCGGCAAATAGTCCTTTACTTATTTTTGATGACACAACAATTAATTTTATAGATGATGAATTAATTGTACCATTTAACGTTAATTATGGTGCTACATATGGAGATACAACAATTCAAGAAACTTTTTTTGATTTAAATATACTTGGAACAATTAAACATGCAAAACTTAGACATCAAATGAATATTGATATGGAGGTTCCGGGTTGGGGAACTCTAATAACCCCATTAGATACATATAATGACGTCTTACTGGGAGTTGCAACATATGACGTATATGACTCTATTTATCTATTTAATAATTCTACTCAGGATTATACGGATTTGATGCCTACTCAATTTTATCCTAGCGGACTCTCTCCACACTCAATGCATAAAAGACATTACTTTATTAGAAATAATACCTTTGCCAGTAATTTGTTAATGCAAATAAATACTGATACAAGTGGTAACTATGTTCAATTTGGCTGGTATGTATTACCAACAAAAGTTGGTAGCATTAAGGGAACTGTATATGACGATATTTCAAGTACAACTCCAATAACAAGTGGAAAAGTATTATTATACAGAGAACATGGTAATTTTATACGAGATGATATTTTGGATAGTGCAGATATTGCTACAGATGGAACTTATACTTTTACAGATATTCCATTTGGTATGTACCGTATTGCAGCTAGACCGGATTCTTTAATTTATAGTGGAATGTACACAACCTATTATTCTTCAGATACAGTTCAACACGTAACATGGATGGTTTGCGACACTTGCCCGCCCGTAACGCTATTAACCACTATTGATGATACTACAACGGTAAATGATAGCACAGTAGGTGTAGATATTTACATCAAACACCACACCCCACAGACCAACTACATCCCCAACCAACTACAAGGATATGTGGGCTATGTAAATACGTTGAAAGAAGGGGGTAATGACCCTATTCCGGGTATTGATATTATTATAGAAAGAGACCCATCAGTAGAACCGATTATTTCAACGCAAACTGACGAAAATGGAAATTATACCTTACAAAATCTGGAAGATGGAAGTTACACCATTTGGGTAGATATTCCGGGATTGGATTTACAAAGTTCTTACCATTTTGAGATTGTTGACGGTGTGTATAACCGCTGTGATTTTGATTTTGGAGCTACGGATTCTATATTGGACAAAACAGGACAGGATGTGAATTGCATTACATCAATCGAACAAGTAAAAAATAAAACAAGAGAAAACATCTATCCGAATCCTTTTGAAGATTTTACTACGTTAGCATTACAACTTCCAAAAGCGTCAAAGGTAACCGTTCAAATTTTTGATATTACCGGAAAATTGATTCAGACTCCAATAGCTCAACAAACTTTGGAAGGTAATCAAAATATTGAAATCAAAAGCATTAAAAACAGTGGTATCTATTTCGCCAAAGTAACAATTGACGAAACCATTAAAACCATTCGATTGATAAAACTATAAAGTCAATGTACTATACGCGATTAGTCGTAATACTATTTTTTCTACTCTTTTGTAAAAGCTATACTGCCCAGCAATATAGCTTTTATAATTATAAAGAAGAAAACGGTTTGTCTAAAAACTCTGTTTTAGGTATTACTCAACTTCCCAATGGAGAAATTTGGATAGGAACAAACGATGGCGGAATTAACATATTGGACGGCATTAATATTCGAACATTGAGTAAATCTGATGGACTGACAGATAATGTTGTATATGATTTATTATATATTAATGATAGTGTTCTTATTTCAACTAATAACGGAATAAACATATACCATAATAATGTTATTTACACTCCGACATTCATAGACTCTCTAGCCGAAAAAAGGACTTATATGGTCTTTAAGACTAAGGATCAAAAAAAGCTATTGGCAACAGGAAAAGGAATTTGTGAATTAAAAGGAGATACAATATACCCCGTTCAAACAAGTGACACCTTATTAAATAAAGCAATTGTTATTCATATTCGAGAAGATAACAATGGAACGCTTTGGTGTTCAACAATGGGAAAAGGGATTTTTCTTTTGAAAAAAGATAAAACGGTAAAACGCCTAAGCAACCATAATCTTTTTAATTATACATTTAGTACTTTTCCAATCAATGATTCAACAACTTGGGCTCTTACTTACCAAGGTATATACAGTATCAAAGAAGATACTGTACAACTTATAGAAAGACAAAAACATAACTATTATTACAATGCAATAAAAGATAGAAATGAAAATATTTGGGTAACCAGTAAATTAGGAGTTCAAAAAATAACTTCCAGAGGTCATAAAACATATTACACCGGTAAAAACGGACTTGCTTCCGATGATGCATGGAAAGTTTTTGAAGATAGAGAAGGCAATATTTGGATAACGTTAAAAAAACTAGGTGTTTCTAAATTGGTATCAGAAGCCTTTATCAAATTTGATAAATCTTATGGGCTAAATTCAGATGATATTTCAAGTATTATTATAGAAAATGATTCATCAAAATGGCTAGGAACATCAAAAGGAATTAATCACATTACAAATCAAGGAATATCTTCTTATAGCTTAAATCACAAATCTAAAGATAATATAAGAGCAATTGTCAGAAACAAAAATGAAATAATATCAACGAGTGAAGACGGTGTGAATATACTACATAATAATTATTATTATTACAACATAACAACAAAAGATAATCGTTTTGCCGGAAAATATATCTACATAGACAGTCTAACAAATTCAATTTTATTAGGTAGTTCAGTATCTGGAGTTGCAGAGTTAAGAAATGAAGAAATCATTTACATAAACGACTCTTTAGGCTTCCCCGATAGAATAGGAATCTTCTCGATTATCAGAACAAAAGACAGTATCCTTTGGTTCGGTACAGAAAAAGGATTATACCAATTCTTTGACAATCAATTAAAATTAGTTCACATACTATCCACTGAGAAAACACGAAGTCTTACTACTGACCATGAAGGAAGATTGTGGGTAGGAAATTCCGATGGAATTTTCTTTAGAACCAAACTGGATAATTATAAAGCGGTTTACAAAAAAGACACCATAAAAAACAACACTATCTATTCACTACAATTTGATAACAACGGAATACTTTGGGCGGGTAAAATAGACGGTATTGATCGTATCTCGATAAAAGGGGAAGAAATTGTCCAAATTAAACATTATGATAAAAAAAGAGGTTGTAATATCGGAACGATAAACAACAACGCCATTGCAGTTAGCCCCAACAATCACATGTGGTTTGGTTCTGACAGAGGTTTATTTGAATACAATCCAGATGAAGATTATCCTAACTACACGGAAAGCATCACTTCTATTACTGATATCCGTTTATTTTCTCAACCTACTGATTGGAGCAAATACAGTAATCAACTGAATAAAAACGGGTTTCCTATTCAATTGGAATTGGAATATACACAAAACTATTTGACCTTTGATTATATCGGAATTTGCCATAAATACCCACAAGGGGTAGAATACCAATGTAAACTAGAAGGATTTGATAAAGATTGGATAAACAAAGGAACCAATCGAACTGCAATTTACGGGAATTTACCACCAGGTAAATATACCTTTTTAGTAAAATCTTGTAATAATGAAGGGGTATGGAACAAAGAACCAAAACGTTTTTCATTTAAAATCCTTCCTCCTTTCTGGCAAACATGGTGGTTCTATTCCATTTGTTTAGGGATTATTATCGCAGGTATTATTTCATATTTAAAAATACGAAGTGCTAATATACAAATCACCAAAAAAAACAAAGTTATTGAAGAAAAAAATGAAGAAATAATGGATAGTATCAACTATGCTAAAAGAATACAAGATGCGATGCTTCCCGACAGTAAAATGCGTTACTTGATGCCTAATAGCTTTGTGTTTTTTAACCCAAAAGATGTCGTTAGTGGAGACTTCTATTGGATGAAACGCGTTGATAATAAAATGCTCTTTGCGGTTGTCGATTGTACAGGACACGGAGTACCAGGAGCTTTTGTGAGTATGATTGGTTTTAGTGGGCTGAACCGTGCCGTTAATGAGTACAAACTAATTCACCCTGCTGACATATTGGAAAAACTGGCTGATTTTGTAGTTGAATCATTTGCTAAACACGAACAAAAAAGCATAAATGACGGAATGGATGCTGCTCTCTGTTGCTTAGATAAAGAAACGTTAATTTTAGAATTTGCAGGAGCGAACAACTCTGTTTATATTGTTAGAAAGGTGGATAAACCTTTAATAAGTCCAGAAGGAGAACCGATTTCAACAAAAGACTTAGGCAAGTTAAAAGAAATAAAAGCTACAAGAAGACCCATTGGTAAATCAGATAGGAAAATTCCATTTGAAAATATAGCCGTACAATTAGAAAAAGGAGACACGATTTACCTTTTTTCAGACGGTTTCCCAGATCAATTCGGAGGTGAAAAAGGTAAAAAGTATATGTACAAAGCCTTTAAACGATTTTTGTTGACCATTCAAGACTTACCCATACAACAACAAGAACAGGCAATAAAAGAAGAGTTTGCTCGTTGGATAAAAGATGAGTACGAACAAATAGACGATGTTTGTGTAATGGGAATTAGAGTTTAATCTGCAACTATATAACTGACATCAATTTCTATAAAAACAACCTCTTTCAATGATTAAAAGCTTTAGGTATGCTATAAATGGTGTTCTGTTACTTATCAGAAATGAACGAAATGCAAAACTTCATACTGTTGCCACAATTGCAGTCGTTATTCTTGGAATTGTATTAAACATAAACTCAAATGAATGGATAGCCATTTTCATCTCAATTGGATTCGTATTCTCAATGGAAGCTATGAATACAGCAATAGAACATATAGCGAATTTTATTCAACCCAAACAAGATTACAAGATAAAAGTAATCAAAGATATTGCTGCAGGAGGTGTACTATTTTCAGCAATAGTTGCGTTTGTTGTTGGCTTACTTATTTTTATTCCAAAATTAACAGCACCATGAAAACATTGAATCGAATTTAAAGGAGAGGAATATCTCAAATTAAAATGACACTCCTCTCTTTATAAATTTCTAATGTTTTTCCTCGTGCATCTTCTTCTGTAAATCTTCATGTTTGATACCATTTGAAAATTGAAAAGAGCCGAAAGAAAGTGAGTTTTAGTTTTCTTAGACGATGAATAAAATCTTTGCATAGCCGTAGCTATGGAAATATTTTATGAAGATGTATAAGGAAAATAAAAACGCTTTATTAGACTCGTTTCAATGTTTAAATGGTATTTCATCTTTCGACGGATACGCCTCATAGAGATATGCTGCTATTAACTTCAGTTCCTCTTTCGTTACATTCCCTTTTTGAGAAGGCATTACACCAAAACGTTCGATAGCGTGTGCTTCACAAAAAGATTTATCTTTAGAAGGATTATGTGCGTAATCTACTATAAAATCGATAACCTTTTGTTTTTTCTCTTCTTCGGTTTCTGCTTTTATTCCATCATTCACATGAAACATCACTCCCATAATCGGTGGTGCCTTCATCTTTTTTCTATCGGCTTTGCTCTTTGGAAACTCCGTATTATGACATTTTGTACATTTTTCTAAAAATAATTCTTTCCCTTTTCCATCTTGTAGAACAGCAATAGAATTGGTTATTTCTCCACCTTTAGTGGATGAAAACGAGAATAAAAGTGATGCTCCTAAAAACGAAAGCGAAACGATTCCTAAGTTTTGTGTTGTTTTTTTCATTTTATAAATTTTGGAACAAATTTCATCAATAAAAAAGACAAAAAAATGAGTAAAATCAGTAGTTATACCATTTAAACTAACGTCGTAACCGCAATAAAATGAAAATACGTACCAAACATTACAAAGAAATGAAAAATAGCATGATTATAAGGGATTTTCTTTACAGCATACAATACAGCTCCAATTGTGTAAAAAATACCACCTAATACTATCCAATCTACACAATCTTGTGGTGCATTTGCAATGAAAGGTTTATAAGCAATCACCACTAACCAACCTAAAGCAACGTATAAAACAGTTGACAACTTACTAAACCTTCCTGTAAAAAAGAGTTTGAATACAACCCCAGCCAAAGCTAATCCCCATACAATGGAAAACATAACAATACGCCATGTACCATCTAATACAATAAGCATAAAAGGTGTATAAGTGCCTGCAATTAATAAATAAATAGCTGTATGATCTAAAATATTTAATTTTCTTCTGAGTTTAGGCTCTTGAACAGCGTGATAAAAAGTAGAAGCTCCATACAATAAAATCATACAAATACCGAAAACAGAAAAACCAACAATATACAATGTATTATGAGTTGACAAAGCCAATCTGATTAAGAACACCGTTGCCAACATAGATAATATTAATCCAATTCCGTGTGTCAACACATTGAGAAATTCTTCTGTTTTAGAATAGTATTTTATGGGTTTTTCTTTGGTCATTGTTTTATACTTTGTTGAACTTTTTCAAAAATAGATACCTTGGGAACAAAATGATTTTTAGCGTATTGATAGACATTTTGCTGTATCGCACTAAACCGATTATCGTCATAATTTATCCAACTTACTAACTCCCTTTTGAATCGTTCTACGGATAGTGGCAAGTCAGCTCCAATACCTTTTTGTTTTAAATCTTTCCATGGTGTATGCTCACTCACCAATACGGGGCGTCCTAAGCTAAGAGCTTCAGCAATGGAATGCCCAAAATTTTCATTTAGACTCGTACTCACTAGTAGATGATTATTCTCAATCTGTTTTCTTACTTGCTCAGGTGGTTGAGCTCCCAACATTTGTACATTTACAGATTTAGGTAATTCTTTAATAGCTTGCTGGCATCTATTCCAATATTCAGTGTCCTCAACTGGACCTATCAGCGTTAATCTTAAATGATTATTTTCATCCACTTCTTTTAACACCTCTAACAAAAATAAAATGTTTTTAATGGGAACTATTCGTCCCACCATAATCAAGGAAAGCTCCCCTACCCTTTTGGGTATTATCTTTAACGTATTGGGAACAAGAGCTATATTGGGTTCAATAAAAATTCTAGACTTCTCTCCAAAAACTTTTATAATTTCCTCTTTTTCAATTTCTGAAGTGGCGTGCCAATAGACATTTTTGTACACACCGAAAAGCTTTGCGTAGGATAAAAACAACTTCTTCTTCAGAGGTTTAATCGCTAACGACTCTTTACCGAGCATTCCTCTTGGTGCAAGTATTACTTTATGTGTGTTTTTAAACAAAGATAAAGGCTGCAAGGTGAATTTATGCGAGAATAGACTATTTAAATAAATAAACTTGGGACAAATGTGCTCTACTTCTTTTACAAATCGTTTGGAATTAATCGCATCTTTTGTCAGATATAGTACATTAGCCGAACCCTGCTTACACCATTTATCTGTTTCTACGTTTATTTGTTTGTTGTCTATATCTGTATTGCTCGTTATTACAAAAAACTCATACCTATCGGAAAAGGTTTCTACTGTTGTATAGACAGAACGAATGGGACCTCCAGCTTTGTAGGCGGGGACATACCAATCTATAAAAATCAATATTTTTGGCTTTTGACTCAATGCTTTATTTTTGCAAGATTTGATTGACCAAATGCCAAGCTACAACACCATAACTTACTGACACATTTAACGAATGTTTGGTTCCAAATTGCGGAATTTCAAGACTTCCGTTGCACACATCAATTACTTTTTGTTCTACTCCTTTTACTTCGTTTCCGAAAACTAAGGCTATAGGTGAGCCATCGTAAATAAAATCGTTTAAAAGTGTGGCATGTTCTGTTTGTTCTACGGCGTAAACTTTTACACCTTTTTGTTGAAGCACATCGACGACTTCTAGTGTATTTTCATTATAGTACCAATCGACTGATTCGGTTGCTCCTAGTGCAGTTTTTTGTATTTCTCGATGCGGTGGAGTAGCTGTAATTCCGCACAAATAAATAGATTCAATATTAAAAGCATCCGAGGTTCTAAAAAACGTTCCCACATTATTTAAACTTCTGATGTTGTCCAAAATAATGGTAATGGGAAACTTTTTTTGTCCTTTATATTCTTCTACCGATACTCGATTGAGTTCTGAAAGTTTTAGCTTTTTGTTCATTTCGATTCACATAGTAGTTGAACTTGTTTCACAATTCGTTCTCTTTCTTCACAAAGATAAAGTAACTTTGCTGATATTATCAGGAATAAATTATATTTGTTTGTTATTCCTACGGATTTAAGGTTTTTCTTATTTCTGATTCGTTAGAGATTGGTATCCCTAACACGAAATGAAAGTAAGCACATAAAGCGGTTTTGTCGCTCTCATACTTCTTCATATTTTATTTCCATAGCTGGTGCTATGCAAAGAAAATATTCATCGTCTGAGAACGGCAAAATCCACTCTCTTGCACTTATTTCATTCCGCGTTAGGGATAGAACGGCGTGTTTGAACTCCTTTTGTGTTGTTGCACTTATGCAACACAAAAGAGTGAGTAGTGATAGCCCGACCCATTTTTGCAAAAGACACGTTTCGCGTGAGCGATATGTGTCTTTTGCAAAAATGGGGAACGCCCAAATATTAATGATTAGCATATTAAAATGGCAACAGCAACTAAAAAGAAAGTAAAGAAAGTAACACCTTTGATGCAACAGTATAATCGCATCAAGACGAAATATCCTGATGCACTGCTTTTGTTTCGTGTAGGAGATTTTTATGAAACGTTTGGTAGTGATGCGGTGATAGCTTCTAAGATTTTGGGAATTGTTTTGACTTCGAGAAATAATGGTGGCTCTGATTTAGAATTAGCAGGATTTCCGCATCATTCATTGGAAACCTATTTACCCAAACTGGTTCGTGCGGGACAACGGGTTGCTATTTGTGACCAATTGGAAGACCCTAAGCAGACAAAAAAAATTGTAAAACGTGGTGTTACAGAATTGGTTACGCCTGGCGTGGCTTTTAATGAGCAAGTACTAGACAACAAAAAAAATAATTTCTTAGCGGCTGTTCATTTTGATAAAAAAGAGGTGGGAGCGGCTTTTTTGGATGTTTCTACAGGGGAATTTTTAGTGGCTCAGGGAGATGCTCAATATATTGATAAATTATTGCAGGGTTTTAACCCGAGTGAAGTACTTTTTCAGCGAAACTACGACAAAAAAATAATTGAACTTTTTGGCGATAAATTTTATACCTACAAATTAGATGACTGGGTATTTACCAAAGATTATTCGCAAGAAACGCTTTTGAATCATTTTGGCACGAAATCGTTAAAGGGTTTTGGTGTTGAAAATATGGATTTAGGAACGGTAGCTGCAGGAGCTGCTCTTCATTACTTGGCAGATACACAGCACAACAAAATTTCGCATATTCAAAAAATTGCTAGAATTGATGAAAACAAATACGTTTGGCTAGACCGTTTTACCATTCGCAATTTGGAATTAATCTATTCGCAAAATGAAGGGGCAGTTACGCTTATTGATGTCTTGGACAAGACCATTTCTCCTATGGGAGGACGTTTGCTAAAACGTTGGACGGTCTTGCCTTTGAAAGAAGAACAACCGATAAAAGATCGCTTGGAAGTAGTGGATTACTTCACTAAAAACACAGAATTTGTTGACGAAATATCACGCCACTTAAAAAAAATGGGCGACATGGAGCGACTTATCTCAAAAGTTGCTGCTGTGAGAATATCACCTAGGGAAACGGTTTACCTAAAGTACTCTATCAAAGCTCTTGAACCTATTAAAGCTCTTTGTGAACAATCGGATAATGAAGCACTTAAAAAAATTGCTGACCAAATCAATACGTGTCAATACATCAGCGATAAGATTGATCGGGAACTAAAAGACGACGCACCTGTTGTATTATCCAAAGGAAATGTAATAAAAGATGGCGTTAATCAAGAGTTAGATGATTTGAGAGCAATTGCTTATAAAGGCAAAGATTACCTTTTACAAATGCAAGAACGCCTGATGGAAGAAACAGGTATCGGTAAATTAAAAATTGCTTTCAATAATGTATTTGGCTACTATATAGAAGTTCGACATACACACAAAGACAAAGTACCTGAAAGTTGGATACGAAAACAAACGCTTACTCAAGCCGAACGATACATTACGGAAGAGTTAAAAGAGTACGAGACAAAAATATTGGGTGCTGAAGAAAAAATATTGGCACTAGAATCCAAGATATTTGAAAACCTAGTTGCTTCTATATCCGATTATATTCAACCAATACAATTCAATGCTTCATTGATTGCTCGACTGGATTGCTTGCTTTCTTTCGGTAAAATTGCTCTTAAAAACAATTATGTACGTCCGCATATTACCACTTCAAAAGCCCTAAACATAAAAGAAGGACGACACCCCGTTATTGAACAAAACCTGCCTCTGGGCGAACAGTACGTTAGCAACGATGTTTATTTGGACGATACCACTCAACAAATCATTATGATTACAGGACCTAATATGAGTGGTAAATCTGCCCTGCTACGTCAAACAGCTCTCATTACAATAATGGCACAAATGGGGAGTTTTGTTCCCGCCCAAAGTGCCGAAATTGGTCTTGTAGATAAGGTCTTTACTCGTGTAGGGGCAAGCGACAACATCTCTAGCGGAGAATCGACGTTTATGGTGGAGATGAATGAAACCGCTAGTATTTTGAATAACCTCACTGACCGAAGTTTGGTTCTTTTGGACGAAATCGGTAGAGGTACAAGTACCTATGACGGAATCTCCATAGCTTGGGCAATTGCCGAATACATTCACCAAAATCCATCGGCGAGGGCAAAAACACTCTTTGCTACGCATTATCACGAACTCAACGAAATGGAAAACAGCTTTGAGCGTATCAAGAACTACAACGTTTCGGTAAAGGAAATCAATAAAAAGATAATTTTCTTACGCAAACTCGTTCGCGGTGGTAGTGAACATAGTTTTGGAATACACGTGGCAAAAGTGGCAGGGATGCCTAAACCCGTTCTAGACCGAGCCAACCAAATACTAAAAAAATTGGAAAAATCGCACTCTGCCGAAGAATTGCAAAGTAAAACCAAAGAACTATCGGAAGAAGCGGGCATGCAACTCAGTTTCTTCCAACTCGACGACCCCGTTTTGCAACAAATAAAAGAAGAAATCACCAAAATAGACATCAACACCCTTACCCCAATAGAAGCACTGATGAAACTAAATGAAATAAAAAAACTAGTAGGAGGTTAGGTTATTTTGGGCGTTCCCATTACGGCATAAAAAAGCAGTTTCGTTGCACTCCACTACTTTTTAACGCCGTAATGGTCGGGCTATCACTACTCACTCTTTTTGCCCTCAAAAGGAGGAGGGCAAAAAGGAGTTCAAACACGCCGTTCTATCCCTAACGCGGATGGAATGAGTGCTAAAAAATGAGTTTTAGTTTTCATAACTACACAACAAAATCAACCATCTAAAAAACAACTATGTACCCAACGCTTTATCACTTTTTCTACGATATTTTCGGTATTGATATTCCCTTTCTAACTCGTCTGAAAACGTTTGGTTTCTTAGTCGCTTTAGCTTTTATTACAGCTAATTATTTTTTTCAAAAAGAGGTAAAGAGAAGAGTAGCCTTAGGCGAAATACCTGTCCATAAAGATAAAATATCACCCGAAGAACACGTTAGCATTATTACACTGATTGCAATTATTTTTGGTTTTTTGGGAGCTAAAATTTTTGCATGGTTGGAAGACCCAATGCCCATCACTGAATTTCTTTCCGACCCTTTCGGAGGATTAACCATCTACGGCGGACTGATTACTGCTTTTGTAGCCTCTGTAATATACTTAAAAAAACAAAAGATGCCACTTCTTCCATTTATGGACTCCGTTGCACCCGCACTAATGATAGCCTACGCCATCGGACGTTTAGGTTGTCATTTTAGTGGCGATGGTGATTGGGGAATCGTAAATAATTCAACAAGTTTTCTACCCGATTGGCTTTGGAGCTACACCTACCCAAACAATGTTATACATGAAGGCGTGCTTATTCCCAATTGTACTTATTCCGACTTCTGTAGAGAACT
>JALWSJ010000091.1 GCA_026993705.1 Flavobacteriales bacterium | reverse complement strand
AAATGATAATCACCATAAACGTCTTCATATTTATTCTGGCTTGTATCGAAATGTATGTCAACTTCGGAACCATCAACAGAATCCGAAGCGTCTGTTATAAATTGTAAATAATCGGCGATATGTGTTCCATTATCGTGAACGGTTAAGGTTGTAGGCCCTTCGTTTGTCCCCGAAAACACTATTTTATCATTTTGATAATCGTAAGATGCTTCCATTCCAACGTCGGCATCGTTTATCTTTTGAACAAGATCCGCTATAGTGTCCGTGGAAGTATCGACATCGATGTTCTTTCCATTTATTGTTATACTTCCCGAAGTGATAGCCGGAGCGCTACCTCCATAGTTTGTGTTATCCATATACGAAAGTTGATCAAGTGTTTTTGTTGTCCCTGCTGCTCCAAGATGGGTATCACTTACAATATATGAAATACCGTTTGGCCCTAACTTTTTAACGCTGTTACTAAGATACGTTTTGGAAAAGAAATCACTTGTTCCACCTAATTCCATATTATTCCAGCCATCTGCCGAAAATAAAACTAATTTATCATCAACTTTGTCTGCTTCCAATTGATTTATTAAGTCTGTATTTGAAGTATCACCGACTGTAGTATAGGTGCCACTATCCAAATCTCTTTTCAAATACACTGCTTTGACACCTGTAGTTGCAGAATTGGAATTTATGTCGTTAATAATATCAGTAATGGTTGTACTTGAATCAATGGTTGCAACGTCTGTACCATTTATCGAAACGGTTCCGGTTGCGACGGCACTTGAAAGGGGAGGGGCACTTGTATCAGCTACTGCTTTATTTAAATCTACAAAATTTCCTATCCATTTTTTATCTAATTTAGCTTGCGCGTCTGTGCCGCTATTGGCGTAGATATCATTAATACCTATATTTGTTCTTTCGGCTTTTTGTATAACTTTGAAGTAATAGGTTCCCGTAGGTGTTGTAGGAGTCGGAGTGGCTTGTGAGATAACACTCGTATCACTTGGAGTGGCCGTATATTTTAAGAATGTTCCCTGTAATGTATAATCACTAACCTTGTAATAAAAATCTTGTAAATGTGTTTTTAGGTCGTTGTAAGCCATCTGTTTTAAAACTAATTGATTTTGTTTCTTTATTAAATTATTCAAAGGTTGTTTTTCGACCGCCATTATAGCATCTATCATGCCGTTAGTATCCAATCCACTCGCTATACCACCCATCTGAAACAATGGTTGACCGTTATTTGATGTACCACCTACTGAAGACATTACTATTACCTCCTTTGAAACAAGCTTTAGGCTTCTTTATCTAACAACTTACCTAACATATCTTGGATATGCTTTATTAAATTAATAACGTTTTTAGGTGGGATCTGTCTTATCAATTTATTTTCGGATTTATTCCATATCTGAACTTCTACCACACCTTTTGGGTCTCTTAACACTTTGAACTTCAATTCAACGTTAAATGCGTCCAATATATCCTGCGCAACTTTAGCATATTTTTTAGCAGATTCAAAATCATTGACTTTGGTATTATCACTTTTTTGGTGGCTTGTTCGTTTAATATTTGGACTTTGATTGTTAGAACGAGGAACATTTACCATCGTTCCCACCCGCTCATTTGATTGGGCTGTAGGTTTTACAACGGTATTATTAACATTAGATTTTAAGATATCCATATCCCTCTCCTCCTTTTCAATTAAAATATCGGAAAAAAAGAGAAAAACTTTATGATTATCTATTAATTATAGCAGAAAATAAGTTTTTAGCTATGAGCGAGTATGATATAATTATTAATAAAAAAAAAAAAGAAAAAACTTTAGGAGGAAACGTGAACAACAATTCTATCCTTTCCGAATTTGGGGATGAAGATTTTCAAAGGGAGCTTATAGAAACTTTCATTACAGAATCTCAAGAACATCTTGATATATT
>JALWSJ010000090.1 GCA_026993705.1 Flavobacteriales bacterium | reverse complement strand
GAGGCGATACAAATGATGAAAAATGATTAGAAAAATCACTCTTTTTGCTCTCGTTCTTTTGGGACTTCATTTCCTGCTTAATTATTGGTTTTTCGCCCTCGATTTCAGGGCTGTACTGGCTGTTCAATTCACGCTTTTTGCTTTGCTTTTATTTTCTGTTTTCTATGTGAAACGCAAAAAAGAAATAGAACCCGACCGTGTTTGGGTGGCTTATACTTTTATTGTTTCCATGAAGTTTTTGGTTATTTTAACCGGTGTTTATTTTCTGAATAAATGGATTCCTATTCCTAAGAAACTAGCTATTCCTTTCGTGTTTATTTGGTTCTTTGCCTATCTCTACTTTGAAGTACGACTGTTACTTGGCTTACTAAAAGAAAATCCTGCTTGATTGTTTTTAGGTATTTATTTTATGCCCCTATAATACTTTCGGTTTTCTTTTCTGTGAATTTGATGGACATCGTTCCGTTTTTGTTGACTCCCTTTAAGTTAACTTCGCTGATTTGATTAACCATTAACGGATTGTAAAATGTTTCTACTTTAATATAATTATTAGTAAATCCGTGCATCATTCCATTGTTTTCCGAGGCTTCGAAAAGTACGGAAGCCTGTTTTCCTACATTTGCTTCGTAAAAACTTCTTTTTTTCTTTTCACTAAGTATTCGCAACATTTTATTACGGTCTCGGCGTACGTTTACCGGTACTACATCTTTAATTCTAAGTGCAGTAGTATTGTCTCGCTCCGAATAGGTAAAAACATGCAAATAGCTAACCGGCAATTCGTTTAGCATTTTATACGTTTTTAAAAACTCTTCGTCAGTTTCGCCGGGGTAACCTACAATTACATCAACACCTATAGCACATTCGGGCATTAATTCCTTGATTTTTTCTACCCGACTTCTGTATAAATCCGATTTATATCGCCTACGCATAGAGTCGAGCAATTTATCCGATCCGCTTTGCAACGGAATATGAAAGTGAGGGACAAACTTTTTGGATTTTGAGACAAACTCTATAATTTCATCGGTTAATAAATTAGGTTCTATACTCGATATTCTAAAGCGTTCTATACCTTGTATGTTATCCAGTTCTTGAATCAGACCGTAAAAATTCTCATCTGTGCCATTACCAAAATCACCAATATTAACACCTGTCAGCACTACTTCTTTTACGCCTGTTTGTGCCAATTCTTTTGCTTTTGCAACCGTTTCTTTTATGTTTGCACTTCGGCTTCTTCCTCTTGCCAGAGGAATAGTACAGAAAGAACAGAAATAATTGCACCCGTCTTGCACTTTTAAAAAGGAACGTGTTCGGTCGCCGACGCTGTAACCGGGTACAAACTCTTTGGTTTCTTTTATCTCTTTATTGATAATAATTGGGCTTTCTTTTTTTTGTAAATTGGAAAGATGTTCTGTTATGTTAAATTTTTCATTCGCTCCAAGCACCAAATCAACTCCTTCTATGGCGACTATTTCTTGGGGTTTTAGTTGAGCATAACAACCGATTACTACGATAAAAGCATCGGGATTATACGATAGGGCTTTTCTGACAATGTTTCTACATTTTTTGTCGGCCTGTTCGGTTACTGAACAAGTATTAATGACATAAACATCTGCTCCATCCTCGAAGTCTATTTTGGCAAATCCTTCTGCCGTTAATGTTCTTCCGATGGTGCTTGTTTCCGAAAAATTGAGTTTACATCCCAAGGTATAATATGCTGCCGTACCGTAATTCATTTGTTTAAATTGTTTTGTTATGCAAAGGTAGTCTTTTTATGTTTTTGTTGAGAGGTGTTGCTTCTCTTTTCAATTATTACCTTAAATCCGCAAGTGAACTTCTATTACAAAGCCAAACTCCGCATCATTATTGGCAATGCTCGTTTTTCGATACTCACCGTAGCTATGGCTACGCTTGCGTGTCTCAAAACTG
>JALWSJ010000089.1 GCA_026993705.1 Flavobacteriales bacterium | reverse complement strand
CACGAATACAGATTTGGACTTTAAAATACCTAAAACCATATCCTTCAAACAACGTGTTTCAGGTTTAGTCATTTCTGAAGCTGAACAAAAATAATCGCTCAATTGGGTTTGTATCTTTTTTATTAGTATCTTGCTCATGGAAACTGTTTTTTTAGTTGAATTTTACTTTTTTTTTCAATTACAAGATACAACTTTTTAAACAGTTTCCCAATTTAAAATCACGTTAAAACCCTTGTGTAATCAAATGTTTTTGATTTTGTTTACCATTTTTCGGGGGATGGTCAAATTTTGAACAAGCTTTTCTTTATACAGACTCTTTGCTATTGGATTACAAAAAAATACCTAAAAGCAACAAAAAACAACTCGCTGAAAAACTAGCCGAAATTTTAGACACAATAAAATATCTACATCCTTTTAGGGAGGGAAACGGACGGGCTCAAAGAGAATTTATAAGATTATTGGCTTTAGAAAAAGAATTGATTTTAGAAATGAATCCACCCGATAATAAAAGAATATACGAGCTATATATGAAAGGAACGATAAACAGCGATATAAGTCTTCTCACAAAATTGATACTAGAACTAATCAATTAACGTAAATAAGTTTCTATTTTTACAGTTGTCTTTAATTCATAACACACTATGAAACTATTATATCCGGAATTTTTATGGGCTTTATTAGCAATATTGATTCCCATCATCATACATCTGTTTAACTTTAGAAAATTCAAAAAAGAATATTTCTCAAATGTTGAGTTACTCAAAGAAGTTAAACTAGAGACACAAAACAAATCCAAACTGAAACATTGGTTAGTTTTGGCAATGCGAATACTTGCTATTACCATGCTTGTACTCGCCTTTTGTCAACCGTATTTTCCGAAAAAAGAAACGACCAAACAATTCACCGATAAAGTTGTTGCAATTTACTTAGACAATTCGCTGAGTATGGACACCAAAAGCGATGAAACCTACCTCATTGATAAAGCCAAAGATATAGCCCTTTCTCTTATTGAAAGTTACGCCCCTACCGACGAATACCTACTGTTAACCAACGATGTTGAAAGCATACATCAACGATTGGTCAGTCAAGAAGAAATTAAAGAATTTGTCCTGCAAACTCAAGTCAGTCCGCAAAGCAAGACCATAGAAGAAATTTATCAACGTGAAAAAGATTTGCTATCTAACTTTAAAGGCGATAAACAAGTCTATTGGATTTCAGACTTTCAAAAAAACAGTTTTGATTTCACTTCTATACAACCCGATAATTCTTTGAATGTGCATTTACTTCCCATGCTGAATAAAAGTGAAGCTAATCTCTATATTGACAGTGTTCATTTTTACAATCCCCTTCGTCAAATCGAGAACGAAGAAGAAATAAACTTACGTCTGGTAAATTTATCCGGAGAAGATATAAACGTAAAAACCACTCTTAAAATCAATAACGAAACCAAAGGAATTGTGAATACATCATTGAATGCAAATTCTAAAAAAGAAGAGAAAGTTAATTTCAGTATTCATCAACGCGGAAACCAATTCGGAGAACTTGCCTTGGAAGACTACCCAAATCCCAACTTTATTTTGGACGATAAGTTTTACTTTTCATACAAGGTTGACCAAAAGACACATATTTTATACCTCAACAATAAGCAAACAGATAGTACCGACGCATTTGTTGCCGTATTTTCCGGCGATGATAATTTTGATATTGAAATAAAAAACCTAAATACACTTGATTATTCATCTCTCAATCATTATTCGTTTATCATCATCAATGATTTAACTTCAATATCTTCTGGACTGAAAGAGGAATTAAAACAATATATGCTTAATGGAGGAAATGTTTTGGTCGCACCTTCAGAACAAATAGATATTAACTCTTACCAAAATTTTATCGGTGAAATCACCACCGCAACCATCAATACGATACAAAATACATCACTTAAAATCGACCATCTGAATTTACAACATCCTATTTATGATAATGTATTTGATGAAATCCCTAAAAATATTGACTTGCCAATCGCTTTGGCTTACTATCCCGTTCATTTTGCAACTCGTTCTCATACGCAATTTTTGATGACTTTACAAAATGGCGAACCCTTTTTATCGATTACGGATTTGGAAAAAGGAAAATTATACCTTTTGTCTTCACCTATGAATAAAAATAATTTTTCTCAACACGCTTTGTTTGTTCCAACATTATTAAAAATAGCTGAATTGAGTACTTCTAATTATCCGCTTTACTACACCATTGGTAAAGATGATTTTATTATAATACCTAAAAACGATTATCAACAAGGAAAACTGGTTGTAAAACAAAATGCTTCTGATTTTGAAGTAATTCCCGAACTTATCAAACAAAACAATGGCGTAAGTATTAACCTGCACAATACCATACAACAAGCAGGACATTATACACTTTTTTATGAAAACAGCCCTATTCTACCACTTAGTTTTAATTATGACAGATCAGAATCGCAGTTTACATACTACAATGCAGAAGAACTTCATTCGGCTATAGAGAATAATGATTTAAGTGCGTCTTTTGATATAATCGAAAGTTCGTTTAATCCGCATACGAATCAAATGGAAATTAATCTTGATGATAATAAGTATTGGAAACTTTTTATTTTGGGTGCTTTGCTCTTTCTTTTATTGGAGATTGTTATTATTCGCGTTTATAAATAGTTTTCTATACTCTATTTTCGATGTACTTGTTTTCGCGTTAGGGATAGAACGGCGTGTTTGAGTTCTTTTTGGCTTGCTTGCTGTTTGCAAGCCCAAAAAGCGAGTAGTGATAGCCCGACCATTACGGCGTTAAAAAGCAATGTAGTGCAACGGAATTGCTTTTTTATGCCGTAATGGGAACGCCAAAAATCCTCATCCTTTTCCTATTGTTCATTTTTAGGCTTGGGTGTTGAATAGTTTTAGGCAGCATTCCAATAAAAGTATTGTATTTTTGTGGCAAACTAAACTTATCGAACGACTATGAAATTTTTTATCGACACAGCGAACTTGGAACAGATTAAAGAGGCTGAAGATTTGGGCATCTTGGACGGTGTTACCACGAACCCTTCATTGATGGCTAAAGAAGGTATTTCCGGAGCGAATAATATCTTGCAACATTACGTGGATATTTGTAACATTGTTGACGGGCCGGTTAGTGCAGAGGTTATTGCTACGGATTTTGAGGGTATGGTTAGAGAGGGCGAAAATTTGGCGGAATTGCATCCGAATATTGTGGTCAAAATTCCGATGACAAAAGCGGGGGTTAAGGCAATTAAATATTTTTCAAATAAGGGAATTAAGACGAATTGTACGCTTATTTTTTCGCCAGGTCAGGCTCTTATTGCGGCTAAAGCCGGTGCTACTTACGTTTCTCCTTTTATCGGTAGATTGGACGATATTTCTACGAGTGGTATTGCGTTAATTGAACAAATTCGTTTGATTTTTGATAATTATATGTTTGAAACCGAGATTTTAGCGGCTTCGGTTCGTCATCCGATGCACATTATAGAATGTGCCGAAATAGGTGCGGATGTGATGACTGGTCCATTGAATGCTATTTTGGCTTTAATTAACCACCCGTTGACCGATAATGGTTTAGCGAAATTTTTGGCGGATTATGCTAAAACGAATAAATAAATATTTATACCTCGAATAAATAATTTAAAAAAAAGAGGGCAATCTATATTGCTCTCTTTTTTGTTTACTACTTTTGCTGTATGAAATTGTTCTATAAAAAATATGGAGAAGGACAACCGATGATTATTGTTCACGGGTTGTTTGGTATGTTGGATAATTGGCAGACTTTGGGAAAGAAATTTGCTGAAAATTTTGAGGTGTTTTTGATTGACCAACGTAATCATGGTCATTCACCTCACTCGGATATTATGAATTATCAAGCTATGGCGGATGATTTGCATGAGTTTATACTCGACCATAATCTTTCTGATGTTATTTTGCTTGGGCATTCAATGGGAGGTAAAACCGTAATGACCTACGCTACCGAACATCCTGAATTTATCGATAAATTAATTGTAGTGGACATTGCACCGAAGCAATATCCTATGCATCATCAACAAATTTTAGCAGGGTTGAACAGTATAGATTTAGGCAAAATAAAAAACCGTAGAGAAGCGGATGAACAGTTGAAAAAGTATATTGACAATGTGAGTATTCGCCAATTTTTACTAAAAAATTTGTATTGGATAGAAAAAGGAAAATTGGCGTGGCGATTTAATCTTCCGGTGATAGAACGTAATATGAATGATATTTTGGCTGCTACACCGCAAATAAGGGTGGAAACACCTACTTTGTTTATCCGTGGTGAGAAATCGGGCTATATTACAGAAGATGATTATCAGGATATTTATAACCAATTTGTGAATAGCGAAATAGAAACCATTTATGGAGTCGGTCATTGGGTACACGCCGAAAATCCTTTGGAGTTCTATAATTTGGTTATGGAGTTTTGTGCCGAATAACTACAGAATTAATGTTTGTTTTTTAGGTTTGTCTAAGGTTTATTTATAAAACCTACCGAGTTTTGAAAACTCGGCAAGTTTTATAACTGTTTTTCTATAAATCCCCTAAAACATCTCGAAACATAAAACTATCTGCTTAATCAAGTACTACTCCTCGATTAATTGCCATGCTCCGGAAGTTATGAGAGCCTCCGCTTTTTTAAACTTCATTGTTTCTACTTCACCTGTTCTTAGGTTTAATACTTTTACACGGTCATTTCTACCATATTTATTCGTATTAATTACAGGTTTTTGCTTTGGTCTTTGCGGAGCACTATTTCTCGCTGCTTGACTATTTTGTTCAGTAGCCTCCCCTACTTCATGGCGACCTTCTTGCAGTTGACTTAAATCCGGTTTGGGAGCGGGTTGTAGATTTGCTTTTGGTGTTTGTATAGGAGCCGCATCTTGCTGTACCGGTATATCCGCTTTTACCAAGAAAGAAACAATTTCTTTATTTAAGCGATTCATCATATCCATGAACAAATTATAGCCTTCCAATTTATAAATCAAAAGTGGATCTTTTTGTTCGTACTGTGCATGATAAACCGATTGTTTTAAGTCATCCATCTCTCTAAGATGCTCTTTCCACTCTTCATCCAGTAAAGCTAGGGTAATACGTTTTTGAAGTGTTTTTATCACACTCAAACTATTCGTTTTCTTCGCATCTTGGATAGAAGTAGAAATTTGAATCATTTTAATACCATCGGTAAACGGTACTCTAAAATCACTTTCAAAATCATCGCCCTGTTCTCGAAGAATTGCTTGTATAAACGGGTTTAATTTATCTTGAACTGCAGCAATTCTACGCTTATATGTCTCAACAGCATTCGTATAAATCAAATCCGTTAACCCTCCTAAATCCATAGACACAGCTTGTTCCTCTTCTACCGGTGAATTGATACCGAAAGTAGTAATCAAATCCATTTTAAAGGTTTCAAAATCATTTGATTGTTTGAACTCTTCTGCTATAAGTTGTGCTTGTTCATAGAAGATATTGTCTATATCCAAGTCTAATTTATCTCCAAACAAAGCATTCTTTCTTCGCGAATAGATAGCTGTTCTTTGGGCGTTCATTACATCATCAAATTCTAACAGACGCTTACGAATACCAAAGTTGTTCTCTTCGACTTTCTTTTGAGCTCTTTCGATAGACTTTGTAATCATTCCGGCTTGAATAACTTCTCCTTCCTTATGTCCCATTCTATCCATCATCTTAGCAATTCTCTCAGAACCGAACATACGCATTAGATTATCCTCCAATGATACAAAGAATTGAGAAGACCCCGGATCACCTTGTCGTCCTGCACGTCCACGTAACTGTCTGTCCACACGTCGAGAATCATGGCGTTCTGTACCAATGATTGCCAAACCACCTTTTTCTTTTACTCCTTCACCCAATTTAATATCCGTACCACGACCTGCCATATTGGTTGCAATGGTAACTGTGCCCGGCTTACCTGCTTCCGCTACTACTTCTGCCTCACTTTGATGTAGTTTCGCATTTAGCACTTGATGTGGAACTTTTCTGAAGTTCAACATTTTACTTAACAACTCTGAAATTTCGACAGTAGTTGTTCCCACCAAAACAGGTCTTCCTTGCTCTCTAAGATGTTCAATTTCATCTATAATAGCATTATATTTTTCTCTGGCGGTTTTATATACCAAATCATCTTGATCTTTTCTAGCAATGGGTCTATTTGTTGGAATTACGACAACATCCAATTTGTAAATATCCCATAACTCCGCAGCTTCGGTTTCTGCTGTACCGGTCATCCCTGCTAACTTATGATACATTCTAAAGAAATTTTGTAAAGTAATGGTGGCATACGTTTGTGATGCTGCTTCTACTTTGACATTTTCTTTTGCTTCAATGGCTTGGTGTAACCCATCTGAGTAACGTCTTCCGTCCATTACCCTACCGGTTTGTTCATCCACCAATTTAACTTTATTATCTTGAACGATGTATTCTATTTCTTTCTCAAATAAAGTATAGGCCTTTAATAATTGATTCATGGAATGAATCCGTTCTGCCTTGATGGTGTAATCACGCATCATCGAATCTTTAGCTGTAGCTTTTTCTTCATCGGTTTTATCCGACTTTTCTATTTCTGCAATAATTTCTCCAATATCCGGTAGGATATAGAAATCAGGGTTTTCTTTTCCTGAGATTAAATCAATTCCTTTTTCGGTTAAATCAATGGTATTATTTTTTTCATCGATGACAAAATACAACTCTTCATCTACCTTCGGCATTTCTTTAGAGTTGTCTTGCATATAGTAATTTTCTACTTTTTGCAATTGAACTTTAATCCCCGGTTCACTAAGGAATTTAATTAATGGTTTACTTTTAGGCAAACCTCTAAAAGCTCTTAATAAAGATATTCCTCCTTCTTCTTGTAGGCGTTTTATTTCTTTTTTATCTCCTTCACCTTTTTCTGCTTTCGCTAATTTTGCTTTTGCTTCGGTTAAGAGTTTATTTACCAATTTCTTCTGAGCAGTAACTAACTTTTCGATTTGAGGTTTAAGAGCTATATATTCTTCTTGTCCGCCTCTTTCAGTAGATCCTGAAATAATCAAAGGTGTTCGTGCTTCATCAATCAATACGGAATCGACCTCATCTATGATGGCGTAATGGTGTTTTTGTTGTACCATTTCTTCCGGTGAACTCACCATGTTATCCCTAAGATAATCGAACCCGAATTCATTATTTGTTCCGAAGGTTACATCTGCTTTGTAAGCATTTTTTCTTTCTTCTGAATGTGGTTCGTGATTGTCGATACAATCTACACGCATTCCGTGAAATTCGTATAGAGGTCCCATCCATTGGGCGTCTCTTCGTGCTAAGTAATCGTTTACGGTTACAATGTGAACTCCTTTTCCGGCTAAGGCATTCAGATAAACGGGTAATGTAGCGACTAAGGTTTTACCTTCTCCTGTTTGCATCTCGGCAATTTTACCTTGATGCAATACCGTTCCTCCCATTAATTGTACATCGTAGTGCACCATATTCCAAACTACCGGTGTGCCTGATGCATCCCATTCGTTATGCCAGATGGCTTTGTCGCCTTCTAACTCAACGTATTCTTTTGTTTCTGCTAGTTTTTTGTCGTTGTCGTTTGCTGTTACAACTAATTTTTTGTTTTCGGCTAAACGTCTTGATGTTTCCTTAACTACGGCAAAGGCTTCGGGCAATAATTCCATTAGCACTTCTTCCAATAGCTCATCGTCTTTCTTTTCTAATTCGTCAATTTTTTCAAACAACTCTTCTTTTTCGTGAATGACTATGGTTTGACTTTTGGTTTTTTCCTTTAGCTCTGCTATTTGTGATTGTGTTTCTTTGGTATATTC
>JALWSJ010000088.1 GCA_026993705.1 Flavobacteriales bacterium | reverse complement strand
CCCTATTATCGTTCGTAAAAAATATTTAAATGATGAGGAAGAAGTTCTTTTAGAATGCAACGAAATGGCAAAACCTTATGATTATTTCGAATTAGGAGATTATGATGTCAGCCCTAACAACAAAATTTTAGCCTACTCAACCGACACCGTTTCGCGAAGATTATATACCATCTACCTCAAAGATTTAACAGGAGAAAAAAACTACGAAGAAAAAATTCCCAATACAACTGGAACAATCGTTTGGGCTAACGACAACAAAACCATTTACTACACGTTACAAGATACAGAAACATTACGTCCAAATCGAGTAATGAAACACCGTTTAGGTACGTCTATTGACGAGGATGTTTTAGTCTATGAAGAAAAAGACGAAGTCTTTTCTACAGGTATATCAAAAACCAAAACAAACAAATACATTATAATCGGTTCATACAGTACATTAACACAAGAATACCGACTTATAAATGCTGACAACACAGAAGCCCCAATCAAATTATTCGCTCCACGAAAAAAAGGATTAGAATATGATATTTTCCACCATGAAAACGAGTTCTTTATCCGCACCAACCTCAATGCGGAAAACTTTAGAATAATGACCTGTTCCGAAGATAAAACACAACCTGAAAATTGGAAAGAATTTACCCCTTACAATCCAGATATTTTAACAGAAGAACTGGAAATATTTAAAGACTTTTTAGTTGTGGGTGAAAGAAAGAAAGGTTTAACGCAGTTAAAAGTCATCAACCTCAACGACCATTTGGATTATTACATCCATTTCAATGATGAAGCCTATACAGCCTATATCGGTCATAACCCTGAATACGACACAACTGCTCTTCGCTACGGATACACCTCACTTACCACTCCATTCGCACTATACCGCAAAAACATGGAAACACAAGAGCAAGAAATTATCAAACAAGAAGAGGTTGTCGGAGGACACAATCCCGAAGATTATATCTCCAAAAGATTATACGCTCCTTCAAGAGATGGTAAGCAAATCCCCATTTCAATCGTTTATAAAAAGACTACGCAACTTAACGAGCATACACCACTACTTCAATACGGTTACGGTTCTTACGGAGTAAACGTAGAACCCAACTTCAGCAAATCATTACTCAGCCTGCTAGACAGAGGTTTTGTCTATGCGATAGCACACGTAAGAGGAAGCCAAACTCTAGGTAGAGAATGGTACGAAGACGGAAAATTTCTAAAAAAGAAAAACACCTTTTTCGACTTCATTGATTGTTCAAAATATTTATTACAAGAAGGATACACATCGGCAGAACACTTATACGCCGAAGGCGGAAGTGCAGGAGGATTATTAATGGGTGCAATCTCGAACTATAACCCAGAACTATACAAAGGTATCATTGCACAAGTACCCTTTGTAGATGTACTGACCACCATGCTAGACCCGAATATACCTTTAACAACAGGAGAATATGAGGAATGGGGCAACCCGAACGAAGAAGAATACTATTTTTATATAAAATCATATTCGCCTTATGATAACGTAGAAAAAAAGGAATATCCAAATATCTTAGTAACCACAGGACTCCACGATTCGCAAGTACAATATTGGGAACCGGCGAAGTGGGTAGCCAAACTAAGAGAACTAAAAACGGACGACAACACTCTTTTACTTAAAACAAATATGGATGCAGGACACGGAGGAGCCAGCGGAAGATTTGAGTACTTAAAAGAAATCGCCCTAAACTACGCCTTTCTACTGGATTTGGAAAATAAATAGTTGGGCGTTCCCCTCAGAGCAAAAAAGAGCGTTTTCCATAAGAAAACGCTCTTTTTTTTGCTTTGAGGGTCGGGCTATCACTACTCACTCTTTTGTGTTGCATAAGTGCAACAACACAAAAGGAGTTCAAACACGCCGTTCTATCCCTAACGCCAGGGCAAAAGCATACTTTTTATTGAGAAAAATAA
>JALWSJ010000087.1 GCA_026993705.1 Flavobacteriales bacterium | reverse complement strand
GTATCGTATTGGGGAAGCTGAGTGTTGGGGTGTAATTTTCAAAAATAAAAAAAATGGGACACAAGGAATTGGCGGAAGACTTGGATACCACAAAAATAGAACTGGAAGAAAAGAAAAAAGAGGTATATTTGGCTCTTTCTGTATTAAACGATATTGAAAAAAGAGATACAGAAATTTACCGAGCCTTATTCAATGCTGACCCCTACCCTCTTTATAAAAGACAAGGTGGAACGGGGGGCAACCCTAATGTTTATAAAAAATACGAAGGACTTACACATAGTGATTTGATTATCGAAACCGATAAAAAAATTCACCAATTGGAAAAAGCTTTAGTAGCTCAATCGCAATCCTTTGACGAAGTTGTTAACCTTGTGAAACAGAAGGAGAAAATGTTGCGTTGTATTCCTTCAATTCAACCTATATCTAATAAAGATTTAACACGTTTAGCTTCTGGTTTTGGGATGCGTATGCACCCTGTCCACCACATCTTAAAGATGCACGCGGGTCTTGATTTTACTGGGAATATTGGCACTAAAATATATGCTACGGGGGATGGCGTAGTAGTTAGAGCAGACAACAAAATGAGCGGTTACGGTAATCTTGTTGTAATAGACCATGGGTTTGGTTACGAAACTCGATATGCACATTGCGATAGATTCAATGTAAAAGTTGGTCAAAAAGTAAAGCGTGGAGAAGTTATTGCGTTTTTGGGAAATACTGGCGTTTCTACTGGACCACACGTTCACTATGAAGTTAGAAAGAATGGTGAAGCTGTAAATCCTGTTCATTATTTCTTTAATGATTTGACTGCTGAAGAATACGAAAAAGTTATTGAAATTGCATCAAGACCAACATCTTCATTATAAATATTTTCCCCATAAGTTTTGTTTAGAACAGTTATCACAACGCTACTATTTACTACACTTCTAAACTTCTGTTGTGCTCAACAAATTTCTTTTGGAGTTAAACTCGGAGGAATAGGCTACCACCCAAAATCGGACGGAAACGAGAAATTTTATCGTTATAAAATCAATAAAAAAGGAAACCTTACTTTTTTTAGGAGTGTAACTTTTTGTTTTTCTTACAACTTCTCTGATTTTATTGGTATTAAAGCTGTACAAACGCTGTTGATTAATGACTGTACAGGTCATTTGGCAGGGGTTTCACATATTGGATTTAATTTCTTTGACGATATTGTAAACTTTAAAAGCGATATTCACCAAGGTTCTTTTAGCTTTGGTCCTTTGTTTTACTACCGAAAGAACTGGAATAAGATGGAAGGTTATAAAACGGATAATCAATTTATTCGCCTTACTAAAAACAAGGTTTGGGAACGTAAATTTGTATGGTATGGCGGACAAATTCAGTATGATTACTTCTTTAACAATCACCAAGCAGTTTCTTTGAATTTTCTTCCTGGCTACCCTTATATTTACGCTGTTAGTGCAGGTATGGAATCGGTTGTTGGGAGATAGTAGCTTGGTTGATAATGAACTGATTTGTTTTAATTTCCTTTATATTTCTTCAAAATTATTTCCATAGCTCGGCTATACAAAGAATTTTTTCATCATCTAAAGAAACTAAAACTCACTTTCTATGCACTCATTCCACTTGCGTTAGGGAATCTATCCTAACACAAAGAAAATGAACGGCATAAAACGGTTTTGTTTCCCTTATCCTTCTTCAAAATTATTTTCCATAACTGGTGCTATGCAAAAGAATTTTTCATCGTCTAAGAAAAATAAATTCCGTTTTCTTCTCGCTCATTTTCTTCGCGTTAGGGATAGGAGCGGCATCCTTTTGCCCTCCCTCCTTTTGGAGGGCAAAAGATATAGCGGATAGCCCGACCCTAAAAGCAAAAAAGTGCGTTCTCGGTGAGAGAATGCACTTTTTTGCTTTTAGGGGAACGCCCAAATAATTATCTTAATCTATCCATTGAGCGAACCAAGGCTTCGTCTGCTTTTATTCCTCGATTTGCCAAGAATTGAAATGCCAAAGCGGCGACAGGAGTAAACATTCCTACTCCGTACGAGATTGATTGTTCGGCTATTCCTAACTGCTCGGCTACCTTATCGGTGTCGATAAAAATAAAAACCAAAGTAATCAGAATTAATATGTAATTTACTTTGCCAAACATCAGTTGTTTTTTTCTGTTTTTAAATTGTGCTATGGTCATTATTCCGATTCCCATTGACAATCCTAATGTAATGGAATAGGGAAACCAAGTGGCTATTTTTTGAGGATTATCGGATACTCCGAAGGCATTTAAGGTTAAAAATTCGCCTTCATTCCCCAATGGGAATGTAGCAAATGGAAAAACAAAAGCTAGTCCTAAACAAATAACCATTAAGGCTAAATATACGGTTTGTATTCTTTGTATCATAGTGTGAGTTTTTTTTGCAAAGATAAGATTATCCGCAAAAGGTGTTTATAGATTTCTTTAATTTCTTACGTCATTTCCCCAGTGCATCTTTTTTTGAAGCGTATTTAGGAAACTTTGATTATTGAACTGTACCAGATTTATATAAAACGGTGCTTTGGTTACAGTTATTTCCGTAGCGTTTGAGATGGTAATGGTTCTACTGTCCAAAGTTGCCAGAAATTCCGGTTCTCTTCCTTCTACTTTTAGTCTGATTTCTACATCATCCGGTACGACTACCGGTCTTGCCGTTAGATTATGTGGTGCTATTGGATTGATGATAAAGTTTTTTGAACCGGGAAGAACGATAGGACCTCCACAACTTAACGAATAAGCTGTTGAACCTGTCGGGGTTGCGATAATCAATCCGTCTGCCCAATAAGCATTTAAGCACTCTCCGTTAATGTAGGTGTGAACGGTAAGCATTGACGAGGAATCTTTTTTGTGAATGGTTAATTCGTTTAGAGCGTAGTTAAAATCTCCAAATAAGTTGTTTTTAGTTGATGCTTGAAGCAAGGAACGTCGTTGTAACTTATAGTGTCCATTCTCTAAATTATCCAACATCGTTATAATTTCGTTGTCTGAGTTATAGGCTAAAAAACCTAATCTTCCGGTATTAAGTCCTACTATCGGCAATCTTGTACTGCCGACAGCGGTGATGGTGTCTAATAATGTTCCGTCTCCTCCGATGCTCAGTAAAAAATTTACAGGGTCTGTAATTTCTTTAGAATCCTGATATTCAGAATGACTTCCCTCAAATGTAATGGACAAGCTTCTAATGTAATCGGCAAAATCTTTATTGATGTAATAATTTATTTTCCGTGCCTTCAATTCATTGAAAAGCAATTGAATAGAATCTTTCCTATCTTTTGGAAAATTTTTTCCGAAAATGGCTATTTTTATGTTGGCTTTGATAAGACTAAATATTTAAGTAATTAATTAAAGCTTCATAATTCTCACGAACGGCATTGGCTATCTGATTATGCGTATGGAAAGATTTGACGACATAATCGTAGCGGTTAAAAGCGTGTAACAATCCACCAATTTCTTCTCGATTTAGTTTTAGGGTAACCTCTATCTTTTTGGAGTCTAATTCGGATGTTACGAAAGCACCCAAGACCAAACATTGGTTGGCTTCCGCTATTTGAGCTAATTTAGCTAATGAATAGTCGATTTTATTCATCTCCAAAACAACTACGGCTCCGGGTGTAATAATAGAAGCTGTTTGTGTAAAAGATTCTACCAACTTAGAAAGCGTTATACTTCCCAAATAATTATCTCCCTTATCCAAAACCGGGATTATAGACAAATTCTGTTGAGCTACAAGTCGCATAATATCCAATAGATGCGTATCTGCATAGACAAAAGGACGATTAAAACTAACCTTCATCTCTTCGAGGGCAATGGAAGGGTTGTTTTGATCGTAAACTAAATCATCGGTTATCAAGCCCAAATATTCCGTACCGCGGACTACGGGCAAGTGAATGACTTTAAATTCATCCATCCATATTAAAGCCTTTTCGCCACTTTCGGTTGGTTTAATGGGAGGTATGGCATCTACTATTATATCTTTTGCTAACATAATGTTTTTTCAAGTTATGATTGTGTAGCATTGTAAATTCCTACACTCTTTCTAAAAGGAGCAGAATTAAGGTTTAATCTTTAAACAACTTCATTATCTTTGTCGCTTTACTTTAAATAACCTTACACCCCGCACACTTTCATTGTACGGCAAAGATACAAAAAAGATACTGAATGAATATTCTTTTACTTACTGACGGTATAACTCCTTTTGTTACAGGAGGGATGCAACGGCATTCGGCAAACCTTGCTAAACATTTAACTTTACAGGGTGCTAAAGTTACGTTGGTGCACTGCGTTGACTTTGGTGATTCTTTGCCAACGGATAACGATGTAAACATTGAGTTATTCGGCAACTCCGACCAAAAACTCCACAGCATCATTACTCTTCATTTCCCTAAGAAAGGGATTATGGTGGGGCATTATTTGTCCAATTCTTATGCGTATTCTAAAACCATTTTTGAAAAAATAAAAGATTTTTCTGACTATGATTTTATCTATGCTAAGGGATTTTCTGCTTGGTATTTTATAGAACAAAAAAAGAAAGGAGTAAAATTACCTCCGATAGGCGTAAAGTTTCATGGCTATGAGATGTTTCAAAAACTCAATTCCACCTCTCAAAAGTTAAAAGCCTTTTTACTAAAAGGTCCCACAAAATGGAACAATGAAAATGCAGATTACATTTTTTCGTATGGAGGGAAAATAACCGACCTTATTTTAGAAAAATTTAACGTCGATAGAAGTAACGTTTTTGATTTTACTTCAGGAATTGACAACGATTGGATACGTGAAGATAAATTACACTCGAATGCTCCTATTCGTTTTATCTTTGTGGGAAGAGCAGAAGAAAGAAAAGGAATTAAGGAGTTAAATAAGGCTTTACAAAAGTTAAACGAAGCATTTGTTTTTCATTTTGTCGGAGATATTCCAAAGGAACAGCAAATTACCTCTGACAAAATTATATATCACGGAGAACAAAAGGATAAAAATAAAATTATTGAAATATTAGATCAATCGGATGTTTTGGTTTGCCCAAGCCATTCGGAAGGTATGCCGAACGTCATTATAGAAGGCATGGCAAGAGGTTTAGCCGTTTTAGCAACAGATGTGGGAGCGGTAGAAAAATTAGTTGATGATTCGAACGGAAAACTAATCCCTCCTTTACAGCAAGATAAATTAGAACATGCTTTAAAAATGTTTATCGAAATGCCTAAAGAAGAGTTGTCTGAATTAAAACAAAAATCGATTGAGAAAACAAAGAATAACTATCTTTGGGAAAAAATAACAACTCAATTGATGGATACGCTTGAAAACATAGTAAAATAAACAAAATGGAGACAACTCAACCTTCCATATCAAAAACAGATAGAGTATATCTTCCTGGGTTAGATGCTTTACGTTTTTTTGCTGCCTTTTCAGTTATAATAGGGCACGTTGAGCTATTAAAATCTCAGTTATATGTTGCTAATTACGCTCATTTATTTGAAAAAATAAATTTTGGAGGTTTGGGGGTGTATTTCTTTTTTGTATTAAGCGGTTTTCTTATCACCTACTTACTTATTCACGAAAAAGAGAAAACAGGTACGATAGCTATTAAACAATTCTATATTCGTAGAATTCTTAGAATATGGCCGTTATACTACTTAATAGCTTTTTTAGGATTATTTGTTTTTCCCCATTTTGAAGCACTGCACATACCATGGTTACAACAATATTTTGCACAAAATTTCACAGCCAATTTAATCTTATTTATTTTGATGTTACCTAATATTGCTTTTTCGTTTATGCCCGCCCTTCCACACGCGGGTCAATTATGGTCGATAGGAGTAGAAGAACAATTCTATTTAATTTGGCCAGTTTTGGTAAAAAAAACAAAAAAATTACTACACCTCATCCTTCGTTTATTATTTCTTATTCTATTGGTTAAAGCTTTATATGTTATACTCATGCAAATTGGAATCATTCCTCAAAACTACTGGACAGCAGGAATAAAAAGATTCTTAGCCATGAGTAAATTTGAATGCATGTTAATCGGAGCGTGGGGAGCTTATTTAGTAAAAAATAAGATGCAAAACTGGTTAGACATCTTGTATCATCCTGCTGTGTTAGGTGGCTCTTTAGCACTTTTACCGTTTTTGAGTTATTTTGCTTATGACTATGAATTATTGAACAATTCTATACATTTAATTTATGCCATTTTGTTTTTGGTTATCATACTGAACGTATCCACAAACCCCAAATCCTTTTTACAGTTAGAAAATCCTATCTTTTCATTTTTAGGTAGAATTTCTTACGGATTATATATGTACCATATGTTTCTCATTGTGCTACTTATTCAATTAGGTAAACAATTTTTAGATCCAGATGAAACACTTTTTAACGTTTATCTTTATCTATTCACAATCGTAGCAAGTATAGCTATTGCTACAGCATCTTATTATTGGTTTGAAAAACCGTTTTTAACACTGAAAAACAAATACACCATTGTCAAAAGCGGAAAGTCATAACGAAAAAGCGGTCAGTAAAATATTAGAGTTTTTAATTTTTCTATCCATATTTATCAACTCTTATATTTTCTTTCGATATCCTTTTGAAGCGTATTTACACTACCCTATTGAAATCGTATTGATTCCTATCTTTATAGCCAAGTACGGATATCCAAAGTTCTTAGCAAAACTACTTCTATTTGCATTCATTATTGGTGGAATTTATATTGCAAAAGGTACATACCCCATATTTTCTTTTATAAAAGTATTTGGAGGAATGTTTCTTTCCTTAACCTTCTATTATTTTGTTATTCGTCATTATGCTTATGATGTAAAACGTTTGTTTAGAATTTACCTAAAATGGTCTTACATTTCAGCTTTAATAGGACTTATACAAGCCATATCCTTTAAATTAGGATTTGTTTACGGCTATAACTTTCGTTGGATTTTTAACAAATGGAGTATCAGTTACGGAGGAATATGGGGTTTACGTATCAATAGTATTTTTATGGAACCCTCTACATTAGCCGCTGTATTAGCACCCGCAGTTTACGTGTCGTTATACAACTTAATTTACAAAAAACCAATTTGGTTAACCCGAAGACAATCCTTAATCATTGTATTTATCTACGTTATCACAGGTTCATCTACCGCTTACATAGGCATCATGATTATTCTGTTTTTATTAACCATGAGCATACGTTTCAATTACATTATATTCGGCGTATTCGCAGGTATGTTTGCCTTTAATTTGTTTTACAACCTTTCCGAAGATTTTAGAGGACGGGTAGATTCTTCCAAAGAATTATGGGTTAATCAAAATTACACCATAAAAAATACTAATACCTCCAGCTTCGTACTATACAATAACTTCCACGTAGCCACCGAAGCACTAAAAGCACACCCCTTGTTTGGGACAGGACTAGGTTCATATCAAGTAGCGTATCACAAATACTCATTAACCAAAAACAAAGACGTAATAGCTTACAATTTTGAGTTCAATACAACCGACGGCAACTCCTTATTTATCAGAATGCTGGTAGAAACAGGCTTGGTCGGAACCTTGTTCTTTATGCTGTTAATCATCCGAGGTTTTATTTTCTTACGCAAAGAAGAACGTTTTTTACCCTATAAGATTATCAGCCAATCCATATTTATCTTATTCGCTCTCAATCTATTACGACAGGGAAATTACTTTTTGAACGGTTTTCCGTTTTTTGTATTACTTTATTACTACAATTACAAAGCCTATTTAAAAGAAAAGAAACAAGAACTTTTACCTAAAAAAGAAGCAGTTTAATATTTGGGCGTTCCCCCAATTTACAAAAACAACATACCGCTATCGCTAAACGTTGTTTTTGTAAATTGGGGTCGGGCTATCCGCTATATCTTTTGCCCTCCAAAAGGAGGGAGGGCAAAAGGATGCCACTCCTATC
>JALWSJ010000086.1 GCA_026993705.1 Flavobacteriales bacterium | reverse complement strand
TTTTAGCCAATATTAACCGAAATATATTGACACAAGATATGCCTAAGTACAGTGCAAGTTTAAATATTGATGGTTTGATTTTGTTTAGTGGATTCTACGATACGGATTTACCTGTGATTGAGAAGTAGGCAAATGAAAGCGGTTTGGTTTTTGTCATAAATGAAGTAAAAAACAGTTGGACGATGGCTGTTTTTATGAAAAAATAAAGGGATTAAGATTATGAAAAATAGTATGTATAAGATTATTATTGGTGCTGTATTCTTTTTGTTGGTTAATGTTGGAACTGCTCAAAGTTTTACGGCAGATTCAGTTAAGTTTTACAAGGAGGTTTCGGCTTATTTAACTGGGATTTCTAAGGCAAAATCAAAATCTTTTTTGAAGGAATTTGAGGAATCTTGGTATGGTGGAAAGTTTTCGCCAAGTCAAAGAGGTGCGGTTTATTCGACTTCCAATTTAATTCTATCCAAAAAATTAAAACCTTTTCCTGATTTCACTAACTATTTAAAGGCGGTAATGTTTTTTGTTGAGTCCGAAAAATCGAATAAAGAATTTGAGGAATGGCAAGATATTTTGACTAAAATTTTGAATGGAAGGAATAAAAACAAGATGCGTAGCTTCTTAAAAACAAGTCGTCAATTGTTTGAGGACAATACTATTTTTGAATCGAGTTCTACGAAATGGCAGGCAAGCAATGACAAATATCGTTTTGTTTTTGACAAAGACCCTTATATTGTTTTTGATGAAATGAATTTAAAATGTTACTCTAAACGAGATAGTAGTGTTATTTACAAAACAAAAGGAACGTATTATCCCGTAACTTCCAAATGGATAGGAACAGGTGGAAAAGTAACATGGGAACGTGCAGATTTACCTAAAGATAAGTTTTATGCCACTTTTTCTGATTATGAAATAGGGATGAAGAGTGCTAAATTTGAGATAGATTCGGTTGACTTTTACAGTACTTATTTTGATGAGCCTTTGAAGGGGAAATTAGTCGATAAAGTTCTCGCTAATAGGGGAGCGGATAAGGTTGCTTATCCAAAGTTTGAATCGTATAATAAACGGTTGTTGATTAAAGATATTTTTCCTTCGATAGATTATGATGGAGGATTTACACTTTCCGGAAGAAACCTTTTGGGAGCCGGAACGATTGATAATCTTGCAAAATTGATTTTTTATAAAGACGGGAAGGAATTTTGTACGGCTGAGGCACTAAACTTTGTTATCAATTCAGAGGCTATTGGTTCGCAAAAATCGAGTATAAAAATAAAAATAGATGATGCGTTTATTTCTCATCCAGGATTAGAGTTAAAATATACAGATAAGGATAAGAAACTGACTTTGGTTAGGGGAGGAACGGGAATAGCTTTATCTCCGTTTTATAATGATTATCATAAAATGGAAATGCTATTTGAGGCGTTAACGTGGAAATTGGGCGATCCAGTACTACAATTCGGGGCGATGTTTGGAAGTACCGATAGTAGTGCTTTATTTAGTTCATACGATTATTTTGACCGAAATATATACGAAAGACTTGGTGCTGGAGGAGGAGTTAACCCGTTGATTAGAATAAAAGCTTATGCACATCAGGTTGCTTCCGACGAATTGGATTTAGCAGGTTTGGCTACCTCTATGGGAAAGACAAAAGCAGGGCTTGAACCAACATTGTTTGTACTGACTACAATGGGGTTTATTACGTATGACAAGGACAGAGAAAAAGTTTATGTAAAACAAAAACTTTATCATTATATCAACGCAAGAAAGAAAAAAGAAGATTGCTACACAAAGCGGGGCTGTAGACACACTAAAGGCCCAACATCTTCAAAATGCAAATCGGATAAATGAGTATGGCCAAACTATAAAGAGCTACGATGCAAAATGGCTAGAGACAATCAGCAAGACTAACATAGCTAAGGCTGCCTCGGGCTTGTCTAGCTCTAATAGAGCAT
>JALWSJ010000085.1 GCA_026993705.1 Flavobacteriales bacterium | reverse complement strand
ACTAAAAATAATATTGATTTTAAAGTTAATGTATTTAAAATCAATAATATAACTAAGGGGCGAGAACGTGAATTTCTAAGGGATAAAAAAATAGCCGTTGAATTAAAATATTATAATATCTTCGCACCCGGATAATTAAAAATTATACAATTATGAAAAAGACATTGTTTTTTGTTACAGCACTATTTACAGGAGCTGTAGCATTTGGTCAAACTACAGAAGTAAAAGAAGCAGACGGAACAGTAGTAACTCCACAAGCAGGAGATTGGGCTGTGGGAATGAACGCTGCACCTTTGTTTAATTATGTAGGGAACATGTTTAACGGTTCAACAGGAAACACATTAAACACGGCATTTGTAAACCAAACACCTCAATCTGCTAACGCAATATACGGAAAGTATTTCGTAGATGAAAATACAGCGTACAGAGGTCAATTAAGGTTGATGCAAAAAAGTGGAACTTCAATCGCGTTAACAGATACCAATACGATTCATTCTACACCTTCTTATGTAGAAGATAAATACAAACAATCAGGAGCAAACGTAGTGTTAGGTTTTGGATTGGAAAAAAGAAGAGGACATAACAGATTGCAAGGGTATTATGGAGCGGAAGCTTTAATTACTTTTGGTGGAGTTAATCCGAAAGTAAAAAATGAGTATGGAGTAGCATTAGATTCAGTAAACATCGCTCATGGTGGTGCTGTTAATGGGAGAGTTGTTGAAGCTAAAGGTGGTGCTACTTTTGGTGTTGGAGTAAGAGGTTTTATTGGAGCAGAATATTTCTTTGCACCAAAAATTTCTATCGCTGCAGAATACGGTTGGGGATTGAGTTATGCTAAAACAGGTGAAAGAACAACTAAAACTGAATATTATGGTTTTGAAACCTCATCAGATGTATCTAAAACCACCTATAAAGTAGAAACGAAAACTGGAAAATCTTCGTCATTCGGTATCGATACCGATAATTTTGGTGGAGCTATTCGTTTAATGTTCCACTTCTAAGAAGTAGAAGAATTTAAACAAAGAAATTGTTTAAAAAAGCCGAAGGTTAACCTTCGGCTTTTTTTATGAATAAAAAAACAATCAGATAAAGTTGAATTATGGTAATATAATGTTCTAGTGATATGCGTATCTTTGCGGTATGCTCGAAAATACAGAAATAAGATTACGAACGGTTGAACCAATAGATTTGGATATACTGTTGGAATGGGAAAATGATATATCCAATTGGAAGGTAAGTAATACGAAAGTCCCCTTTTCCAAAAAACTGATGATGGACTACATCAATAGTGCACAAGATATTTTCCTGACACAACAAATTAGATTTATGATAGAACATAAGCCAACTATTCAATACCTCGGCTGTATAGATTTGTTTGACTATGATGTTTTTCATCAAAGAGCAGGTGTGGGGATTCTAATTGATGATAAATTCAGAAAAAAAGGATATGCGAAACTAGCTCTGACATTGCTGTTGATATATGGGAAAAAAGTATTAAATCTACATCAAGTTTATTGTACTATTCATGCTTCCAATACCGAAAGTGTTAACTTATTTAAAAATGCAGGGTTCATACAAACAGGCACAAAAAAAGACTGGTTCAATTACAAAGGCGTTTGGGAAGATGAATTGTTTTTTCAGAAAATACTTTCGTAGCACATTACCAGATAGAACACTAAAATTAGTTGTAATACCATTTCAATGTTTAAATGGTATAATACCTTAAATCAGCAAGTGATTTAAGGTGAAACTTATAAAAACAATACCTTTTCTACATAAAACCGTGCCGTTAATTTATTTTTGAAACAAAAAAACAAAGCTTTTTTTAATTTTGATAAAAAGAAATTTGTATGTTTGGGGTTTGATACTTTCGAGATCATTCGACTTTAATTATCATAAGAATTATGAAGAAAACAAAAATACTATTAGGAACACTTGCACTATCTGCATTTGCAGTAGGTTCACTTTTTTTCGGTAAAGAACTTAAAAAGTCTGCTAAATATACTGCGGATAAAGTTTCTTTTGGAGAAAACGAAGCGAATTCATGGAATCAAGCAGCTGAGTATTACAGAGCGTTAAGAGCAAATGTAAACACGGGAGAGATAGAAGAGGCTGATTATATTGAGGCTTATAATCACCTCCGACAAATGGAAGTTAATAAAACAACAGCGTTTACCTTTGTTGAAGAAGGACCAGATAATGTTGGAGGTCGAACAAGAGCTATAGAAGTTCACCCTTCTAACGACGATGTGATTTATGCAGGTGCCGTTACAGGTGGTTTGTTTGTAACGCATAATGGCGGAAATACATGGGAAAGGGTTGAAGGCTGGGACGCCTCAACAGATTTAGTTTCTATATCTTCAATTGCGATAACAAATGATGGTACTATCTACGTGGCAACCGGGGGTGGTGCTTTTGAAAATTCTATCTCATTTGAAAATTCAGGAAACCAAAGAGGAAATGGATTGTGGTATTCGTCTGATAACGGAGCGACTTTTACCCAAGCACAGGGTAGCAATAATAAAGATTTAACAAAAGTGGTAGCTGATCGTTCTAAAAACGATGTCGTATATGTTACCGGTTCCGGTTTTGGGCTAAGAAAGTTAGAGAATAAAGGGAGTTTTGTTTCTTTTAGTGCAACGGGATTATCTACTTCTACAGCTACACAAGACGTAAAAGTATCTCCTGACGGGAATGTTATTTTAGTGGCTTCCGGTAATAAAATATGGGCATCACAAGATGGAGGAAATAGTTTTACTGTGGTAACTGGTAATAGTGCAGGTAAAATAAACGGGGGTTCTTCAAGAAATGAATGTGCTATTTCATACGAGAAGAATAGTGCCGGACAATGGAATTGTTATGTAGCTAGAGCTTTGTCAAATGGACATATTAGCGGAGTTTGGTTCTCGGGGGACAATGGAGTTACATGGTCAAGAATTGCTCAGTCTTATGTGGATGGTTCTAATGGTGGATTGAGTTGGGATCCGACTTCCAATCAAGGCAATTATGATTTGGTTATATCAGCTGTTAAAGGGCATGCGAATCAATGTGTGTTAGGCGGATTGAATTTATATAAATGGGAAAACACGAGTAGTTTATCCAATCCAATGGGGACATGGCAGGCAATAACTAATTGGGCATATCCAAAAGGAAGTGCGTTTTATGTGCATGCAGATAATCACAGAATAACTTGGAACTCTCAAGGGAAGTTAATTGTTGGAAATGATGGTGGGATTCAAATGTCGAGAACAAATAATTTGGCAAATGGATTCTATGATTCGAATAGAGGATATGACGTTACTCAATTTTATAGTGTTGCTTATGGTCCGGATGGTTCAGTGCTTGGTGGAGCTCAAGATAATGGTAGTAATTTAAATAATCACACCGGAGTATTTAGTTGGTTAGAGTTTTTGCCGGTTGGAGGCGGTGATGGTTTTGAGTGTGAAATTTCATACTTAAATAAAGATGCTTTTATTACTTCATTATACAATAGTGGAACTTTTAGACATAGTGACGTGTCTGATATGGGCTCATTACTTGATATGCCTGCTGGTGGAGCTTTAGGGCAAGGAAATGGTCCTGTTGGAACTTTTTATACTCCATTAAGGTTGTTTGAAGATGCTCATGATAATGATACACAAGATTCAATTCAATTTATACCTACACATTCTTACGTTGCAGGAGATGTTGTGCACTATACAAGCACAACCTTCGAGTTGCCACTAGAATATACATTGACTCAAAACTTAGTGGTTCAATTTGATACGACGTTTATTACGTCTGATACAATCACGCCAACTTATGATACGTTGCATGCGGGTGATACCTTATTAGAAAATCCATTGGCATTGGATACAATAATGTTGCCTGATTATATTCAATCTATGTATGTTTCTCATACTGATTTAGGTGTGTTTTTAACGAGAGATGCTTTACGTTTTGGAATACCTACTGAATGGTGGAAAATTTTACCTGTTGCCAACAATGCTCATTCTTTTGAGTTTTCAAAAGATGGAAATTGGCTATGGGTAGGTACTATGAGCGGTACACTATACAGAGTGGCTGGTTTGGATAGTGCTTACTCATTTGAACAAGCAGATTACAGTTATAAAGATAGTGCACAATATACGTTACAAATTGATGTGATTTCAGGTGCTGGTTCTAGTATTGTTACTGATATTTCGATAGATAAAGATAATCCGGATAGAGTGATTGTAACGCGTGCCGGATCTTCGAATAGTAATGTGTTCTATTCAACGAATGCAACATCGGCGAATCCTACATGGACTGTTATCGATGGTAATGGAACAAATGGATTACCAAATATTCCTGTTTATGCAGCTGAGTTAATTGCTAATGCTTCTACTAATGAAACGGTTATCGTTGGAACAGAATACGGTGCTTTTGCTACGGAAAATATTAACGGTGCTTCAACTCATTGGACACCGATAAATAATGAAATTGGATTAGTTCCTGTATTTGAAGTGCGTCAACAATGGCGTTCAAGAGATGAGGGAGTTTCAAATCCTTATGCTGTTTATTTAGGAACTCATGGTAGAGGAATTTGGAGAAGTGATGCTGTTTTGTCGACTGATGAAGTTGTGGAAACAGTTGATAATACACCTGAGTTATCTAACCTTGTAGTTTATCCAAATCCTTTAACCTCTGAAGGTAAATTAGGATTTGAAATAAATAAAACATCTAACGTTACCATTCGTATGTATGATTTACAAGGTAAAATAGTAAATCAATTGAGTAGAGTTAATCTTGCAAAAGGGAAACATGTAATACCTTTTTATGTTCAGGATTTACCTTCAGGTACATATATTGTTACAGTAGAAACGAATGAAGCTTCTGACGTTACGAAGTTTATTAAATACTAGTAAGATTATCTATCAAAATAAAAGGCTTCGATATTTTTCGAAGCCTTTTTTATTTTGTAAAGTTTTATAAGTAACGTTCAATAATGACATTTGAATTTTGAAACTAAAATAAAATAATTTATCTTTATCCTGAATATCATTTAGAACATACGCTAATGATAGTAGTAACTGCCTCACGTTTTAACTTGAAGTTGCCTTAAACAACTTCTTTATCTAATTTTTATGACTGAAAATATGACGTATCAGATGTACGAAACGATGAAGCAACACAAGGCTATGGTAACGTATCATGGTGAGTTTACATTTGAATCCATTAATAATTTATTGAACTATGCACGTAGAGATTTTCAGATAAGAAATGTTTCTAAACGTACTTACAAAAAAGTATATTCGGTTTTGGTAGAAGCCTTAGAAAATATTTTACGTCATGGAATAGAAAAAGAACACGATAAAAAAACAGCTGACGGTGTTTTTATCTTGTATAGAACTGATGATGGTTTTACTATTCGAACCGGGAATTTAATTTTGAATGAGGAAGTAGATAAACTAAAAAGTGAAATTGAAGATGTCTCTGAAAAGAATATAGAACAGTTAAAGGATGCATACAGAGAACAATTAAGAAATGGTTCTATTTCAGGGAAAGGAGGAGCCGGTATAGGATTAATTGATATGGCTATAAAAGCCAATAAAAATTTGTCCTTTAATATTTTTAAAGCTGATGATAATACATCTTTTTTTGAATTGACTATACATATACCCAAATACGAAGAAAAGCAAACAGCATGAACAAACTATCATTAGAAGCAACGGAATATACCCCTGAAGTTGTCTTAGATGCGGAAAAAAACACTATTTATTTTAAAGGAGAATGCAGACCGGAAAATGTTTCTACCTATTTTGAACCGATTATCAATTGGTTTAATGAAATAAAATCACTACAAATTCAAAAGCCCCTTGCGGTTGTTTTTTATTTAGATTATTTCAATTCATCTTCAGCTAAATACTTGATGGATATTATTTTTCTGATAAAAGAGATTAATGATAACGGAGGAAATATAGATATCGTTTGGAAATATGACAAAGACGATGAAGACGTCTATGAAGCCGGAGTTGAATTTGAGGATATCAGCGGAGTTAAGTTTACTTATAAAGCGATTGATTAATTGAATGAAACAACTTTCTCGTAAAACAAAATCGGATATTATTTTTTGGAGTATTTTGTTTCTCTTTGCCGGTTATCTATTTTTGACTCCTTCCGGTCAAAACACCAGAGCTTGGTTAATTTCCTTAACTCTTTCCGGTCCGGGGTTCTCGAACTCCTCTATGAATGAAGTGAAAACTCCCTGGAGATTGACTTCTACTGATGGGAGTAGTGTTAATTTAGCTGAATTAAAAAATCCTGTTTTTATTAATGTTTGGGCGACTTGGTGTCCTCCTTGCAGAGCTGAGCTACCATCTATTATCAAACTTCAAGAACAGTATAAAGATAAAGTTCATTTCTTATTGGTTAGTCCGGATGAACCTTTAGAAAAATTATCACGTTTTGCGGAAGAAAAAGAATACGATGTGCTTTTCTATAATTCAAACGCAAGCCTTCCAAGTGAACTAAAAGTAAGTGTTTATCCTACTACTTTTATTTTAGATAAAAATAAAAAAATCATTCTAGAATCTTCGGGGGCTCACAATTGGAACAGTGAAGAAGTTCATAAGCTCTTAGATAATTTATTGGAAGGTAGGTAAACCGAAAGTTATGTATAAAAAAATTGTACGACCTGTTTTATTCTCGTTTGATCCCGAAACGATTCATCATCTTGCTTTTCGTGTTATTAAGTCAAGTTCTGCATTTTCAAAGTTGATTACGCCTCATTTTTTTCAGGTAAACAGTAAGAAACTTGAACGAAACATAGCCGGGTTAAATTTTAAAAACCCGGTTGGTATAGCTGCCGGATTTGATAAAAATGCGGAGTTAATAAATGAGCTTGAACAATTTGGTTTTGGGTTTATTGAAGTTGGTACTGTTACACCTCGACCACAAAAAGGGAACCCGCTCCCTCGTCTATTTCGTTTACCTAACGACCATGCCTTAATCAATAGAATGGGGTTTAATAATTTAGGGGTTGATGAAGTGGTTCTGCGTCTAAAAAAACGAAAGACTAGGCTAATTATTGGAGGTAATATTGGCAAGAATACAGATACGCCAAATGAAAAGGCAAAAGAAGATTATATCTATTGTTTTAATGCACTCTATGATTACGTTGATTATTTCGTTGTAAACGTTAGTTGTCCCAATGTTAAAGATTTAACGAAGTTACAAGATGTTGATTTTCTTGAAGATTTATTACTATCTCTAAATAAAATAGACAAAGAAATGGGTGCAAACCGTCCGATATTTATTAAGATCTCCCCAGATTTAAATTCCTCACAATTGGATGATATTATCAAATTGATTTCGATAACAAACATTGCCGGTGTAATCGCAACCAATACGTCTGCAGCAAGAGAAAGCTTGACTTATAGTAACGATAAAATTAATCAGATAGGAAATGGAGGTTTAAGTGGTATTCCTATTAGAGAGAAGTCCACTAAAACAATAAAATATCTTTCAGACAATTCCAATGAAACTTTTGCTATTATTGGAGTAGGCGGAATTATGTCTGCAGAAGATGCACTTGAAAAAATAAATGCAGGAGCTGATTTAGTACAAGTTTTTACGGGTTTTATTTATGAAGGACCTTCTTTAATTAAGGAGATTAATAAAGCTATTTTAAGAGACTAACATTTCTTTGTTCCTATTATGTGGTAATTTCTTATTCCAAAGCCAAACTAGTTACTCTTATTGGGAATGATAGAAATATGTTGAACTCAAAATTGGGATATAACCTCGTTGTTAAAAACATTTGTGTTTCTTAAATAAATTGATGTTTTGTCTTTTTATAAGTAAGCGTACGGTAAAGTACATGTTATTCGTTATTGAGTTCTTTCCAATTTTGAGGAAATAACTCAAATAATTTATTTGCTTTATGTTCTGGAATACGGTTCAATACATCAAGTAGCCATTTATAAG
>JALWSJ010000084.1 GCA_026993705.1 Flavobacteriales bacterium | reverse complement strand
TTTCGCTCTCGCTCAACATTGTTTTTGATAAAGAGGGTCGGGCTATCCGCTATATCTTTTGGTTTGCATACAGCAAACAAACCAAAAGGATGCCACTCCTATCCCTAACGCAAAAAAAGAATACTGATAATCAACTAATAACCAATTAAACAATACGTCTTCAAAAATACAAAACAAGGTTAAACAGACAGACTAAATAAGAATAATTATTATCCTTTCTATACTGTTGATATCTTATACCGTTTAATCATTGAAAAGAGCCTTATAAAACGGTTGTATTTTCCTTTATCTTTCTTTATAAAAACTTTCCATAGCGGGACTATGCAAAGTTTTTTTTCATCGTCTAAAGAAACTAAAACTCATTTTCTTAGCACTCATTTCACACACGTTAGGGATAGAACGGCGTGTTTGAACTCCTTTTGGTTTGTTTGCTGTATGCAAACCAAAAGAGTGAGTAGTGATAGCCCGACCCTTTTTTGCAAAACAAACGTTTCGCGAGAGCAATATGTTTGTTTTGCAAAAAAGGGGAACGCCCTAATACAAAAACCACAGAGAAAATAGAAAAATCATCGTTCCTACGAACATAATTATCAGCGTATAGGGTAATATTTCTTTTGCTTTTAATTGAGTAATACCGAGAAGCGGAAGTGCCCAAAAGGGCTGTAACATATTGGTGAGTTGGTCGCCGTATGCCATTGCCATAATGCACTTTCCAACGGGGATATTGTTTTGTAAGGCTGTTTCTAAAATAATAGGACCTTGAACCGCCCATTGTCCACCTCCGCTAGGGACAAAGAGATTGAGTAATCCTGCACTTAAAAACGTAAGAATAGGAAATGTCTCCGAAGTGGAAATTTGACTGAACCAAAGCGACAAATCTGCTATTAAACCGCTTTCTTTCATAATACCCATAATACCGAAATATAAAGGAAATTGCAAGAGAATACCGCTTACTCCGGATATGGCTTTATTGATGGAGTGTAGAAAATAATGTATGCTCCGATGAGAGGCTAAAGCAGAGGCTAATAAAAAAAGGTTAATATAATCAGGGGTTAGAAAACCTAAACTTTGGGAATCGGATGTTTGTTGTGCTTTAACAACTAAAAAAACGAGCAAGACAAAACCGATAGCCAACCCCAACCACTTTGAATAATCCAGTTTTTCGGCTCCTATATATTCATCTGTTTGTTCGAGATGTTCGTCAGGTTCAATAAGGGTAAATTTTGCGGATTTGGATTTTTTACTCAACAAATAAAACGTAAAAGGAACGACCATGAGTAAAATCAAAGCTGTGATTACATTTGGAGTAGAAAATATAGTTTCATTCACCGGTATTGAATCGGGAGCTTGCTCGAAAACAGAAGTTCCCTCTAAAAAATTTTTGACATGCCCTTGGTCGGCTGCTTTTATGGGAGCCGAACCTGAAAGACCTCCGTGCCATACCATTAATCCGACATAACCAGCCGCTCCAACCAACGGATAATTTAATTTAAATCCTTTCTTTAAAGCCAAACTTCCTATCTTACGAACAAAAACCGCCCCAAATACAAGCCCTAATCCCCAATTAAATAAACTTACTAAAATGGTAAAAAAACTAACCAACACAACAGCCTTTGATGTTGAGTTAATAGGGGTAATCAGCTTGTTTAATACCCGGTCAACCGGTGAACTGATTGCGATAGAATACCCTAAGAGCAACATCAACATCATTTGTACGGAGAATTTCATTCCTCCGGTATTCCACATTCCTAGATACCAATAATTTCCAATCGTTAACAATTTATTTTCTTGCGTAACATTTCCGAAAAAATAAGCGAAAACAAAAACAAGAAAAGTCAGCAGCAATGCTATGGTAAAAGGCGTTGGCAATAACCAACGAAAAAAACGTATATATTTATCTGTAAAAGAAGACATTGATTTATGTTTTGATAGCAAATCACAAAGCTACAAAGAAAAATAGTATGAACTGTTCTCAATGAAATTCATCTTTTTTAGTAAGTTTACATTATGGAAACATTTGATTTAGAAAAACAAGAATATATAGAATTAAACCGTTTACTAAAGGTATTAAATTTAGTTGCCTCGGGGGGAGAAGCTAAACATCTCATAAAAGGTGGAAATGTTTTAGTAAACAGAGAAGTAGAAGTTCAAGTTAGAAAGAAATTGAGAGCAGGAGATAAAGTAGATTTTATGGGGCAACAAGTAAAAATTGTTTCATCATGAAAATCGTCAATTCATTCACAAAAGCTCTACCCATAGAGGAAAACACAGATAAACGCTCTCGACAAGTAAGAGGAGTAGGCTGTTCTATTGTTTACCCTTTGGTCTTTTCTTCTCCCAAACTAATACATTTATCTAAAGATGTATTGCAAATGATTGGGTGGGATAATTTAGACGATAAGACTTTGTTGTCGTACATTTCAGGACAGAAAGTCCCCAGAGACTTCCAACCTTATGCCATGTGCTACGGAGGTCATCAATTCGGGTATTGGGCAGGACAATTAGGAGATGGTCGAGCAATAACTATTGCTGAAATTATTCATCAGTATCGTTTTTTTACGGTGCAATTAAAAGGAGTTGGACAAACACCTTATTCAAGAGGTGCGGATGGTTTTGCTGTCTTGCGTTCCTCTATTCGAGAATACTTATGCAGTGAAGCGATGCACGCTTTGGGCGTACCGACCACAAGAGCACTTTCTTTGGTTCTTTCAGGAGAAAAAGTAGTAAGAGACGAACTATATGACGGAAACCCCAAAGAGGAATGGGGAGCAATTGTAGCTCGTGTAGCTCCTTCTTTTATACGTTTTGGGAATTTTGAGATTTTTTCTGCACGGCGGGATATAAAAAATCTTAAACAGTTGGCTGATTATACTATTGCCAAATTCTACCCTGAAATACAAGGCAATACTAAAGAAGGGTATTTAGATTTTTTTGAAGCAGTAGTAAAAAGAACTAAAACGCTAATAATGGAATGGCAACGAATCGGTTTTGTTCACGGGGTTATGAATACAGATAATATGTCCGTTTTAGGGCTTACTATCGATTATGGTCCTTATGGTTGGTTGGAAGAATACAATCTAAATTGGACACCTAATATTACCGACGCAGAAGGGCGAAGATATAGCTTCGGAAATCAGTACTCTATCATTTTATGGAATTTAACTCAATTTGCTAATGCTCTTTTCCCCCTTATTGAAGATGTAGAAGCATTAAAAAAAATATTGCGACAATTTAAGGTGCAATATCAAGAGGAGTATCAAACAATGATGTTACGTAAATTAGGGATAGAAAATACTCAAAAAGGAGATTTTACTTTAATTGAAGAATTAAAATTCAATTTGGAAAACAGTAAAATGGATATGACCTTGTTTTTTAGAAATCTTAATAAGTTTGATAAAAACAATAGTCTGTTACACCTTAAATATTTAGCCGATAACAGCTATCTATCCAACAAAGATTTTATTAAACAAAAGGAAGTATGGGGGAAATGGATAGAAAAATATGCTCTAAGAATCAAAGATATTAATGAAACAGAAAGAATTAAAATCATCAATTCAACCAACCCAAAGTATATTCTGAGAAACTATATGGCACAAATGGCTATAAAACAAACCGAAAAAGGTGATTATTCTTTGATAGACACATTCTATAGTTTACTAAAACATCCCTATGAGGAACAAAAAGAACATGAACAATGGTTTGCTAAAAGACCGAAATGGGCAGACAATGAAATCGGCAGTACTATGTTGTCTTGTAGTTCGTGACAACTGAATAAAAAAAGGGAGATACTAATGCATCTCCCCGAAAAAATCAGTTGCTAAAAGCAACTATTTATTTGACTACCCCGCTACAAAGATACGAACTTTTATTCGATAAAATAAAACTTTTCGTCCTACGCGTCTTTTATCCAATTATTAAACACAAAAATTAGAAATAATATAATTTCAGTTAGTCCCAATAACAATAAACAACTTATAAAATATACAATTCGAACAGAACTACAACCTAACAAACCTTCTGTTCTGTATAACATAACCATAGTTTACAGAAAAATTCCAAGGAGAAACAGGTTGTGCATCATAATAATTAACCGCAAGTGTTAAAGGACCAATCATTGAATTAACAACAAGTTTTGTACTTGCCATGTACCTATAATTGGAAAAAGTTATTTGATAATCATAATAAGGAATATGTACCAAACCATCTTTTATAAGGACATTAGGTCTAAAAATATAGAGTTCCCCTCTTAAATCAATATTAGCATTAATTGGAGTAATTAATTTTGTCCCAACTCCAATATAACTATCGGAAGCATAAGTAGGGTAATACAAGGTCTTACTTTCCGGAAAAGGTCTATATATCGGGCTGTACAGCAACGCTGCTGTATAATTACCAAATAAAGAATTTCTCCAAACATTTACAACTTCCAGATCTAATCCAAAACGTAAATTTTTATGAATCATAAAATATTTTTCAGCCTCAAATTTAAACCAAAAAGAATAATGCTCTTTATCCACAATATTTTCGGTTGAGGATGTATTTCCATGAAAGCTATATTCTTGACCTTCAATAAATTTAGAAGCAATATTTATCCTATACCCTTTTGTTGCATATAGTTTTCGATTGAGCGTTGAAGATTCATACCTGGCACCATAAGTTTGAGCATAAAATAATGTTACGTCAGCGGTATCAGTCTTAGTAAAAGACGAATTTTGATAATATCTGTCTTTATTTCTCCCTTTTGAAACAGTAAATACCACTCTTCCCGAATTATTGACCGCCCCCCCCATATCAACACCAACGAAACGTTCATTCCTTATAATATAAGAAGGTTTCACCTCATCAAAGAATGTAGCAAAACTTTTAAAATAATCCCAGTTATTCAAGACTCCAAACGGTCGAATATAAAAAGGTACTTTCGTATTAAAATCAAATCTAAATCCTAAACCTGTAGAGCCATAAAACTTACCGAAATAAATATCACTTTCAATCTGAGTTCCGATTCTCCCTAAATGATTGTATATAACACCAAAATACCCCGTATTAATAGGACGTGATGAAAATGCACCTCCAAATTTAAGTTGGATAGGTTTTTCCTGCACTACATTTATTTTAACATTGTATTTTTTAGAAACATAGTCATAATCAGCCAAAGGATAAAGTGTCTTAATTTTATTATCCGATAAAAGTTTAAAAAATCTTTTCTTGAAAAGATTGAAATCAATTTCAATTTCATTATTTCGAATCAAAGCGTTTCGAATATATTTGGCTTGTTTATTCGTTACACCCTCAAGCTGAATAGAATGAATATTTCCTTTTTTTATCCCTTGTTTAAATTCATTTCGCTTAGCCTCCAACTCCACTTTTTCAACTCTTTTACGGATAAGCGTTTTAATATCATCCATTGATGCCATCGTTGCATCATATCCCGCCTGAATAGCCTCTTTTGCTTTATCAAAATCAAATGTACCGATATTAACTTTAGGCGAAATAAGTATATCGTTTTCACACAAACTTTGTGGATTATTACGGTTAATTACCATACTTTTTAATTGAGAAATCACATCATCTTCATCAGGAGGAATAACACTATCCGAAAGGTTTACTCCAATGATAATATCGGGAAAAAAATCATTAAACATAACATCTGTAGGGAAGTTATTATACAAACCACCATCAAAAAGCAATTTCCCTTCAACTCTTATTGGTCTAAGATACCCGGGATACGTCATAGATGCCCTTATAGCCTGATTCAGATGTCCATGACTAAAAACAACCGGAGATTTAGAAACGACATCGGCGGCAACACACCTAAAAGGGACAAATAATTCATTGAAATTATATTGTGCTTTCGCAGATACACCTGAAAAGACACGCATAAATTCAAAATCCAACAATGCCGAATTTGTAAAGTTTGTTGGTATAGCTTTGGATATGGAAAAATCTTTATCCAACTTAATTTGAAGAAGAGCAGGATCAGGATTTTCTTCTTTGAAATAATAGCTTAACTTTTCATCAATATTACCATACGCCATTTTTAAAAAAGCATCGCTTTCAACTATCTTACTCATTTCATCCGGACTAAACCCACTAGCATAAAATCCTCCAACCATTGCTCCGGCACTTGTGCCAGTTATATAATCTATTGGAATATCATTTTCTTCCAATGCCTTTATCACTCCAATGTGAGCTAACCCTAACGCTCCTCCTCCACTTAACACCAAGCCCACTTTTTGACTAAGAGCCTCTGCACTAATAAATAGTAAAAAAGAAAAAATGGATATTTCAATTATTTTTTGCAAAATGAAACAGACTTTATTGAAGTTAGAGAATACAACGATATTTTATATATTTTATTTTATCTCACAACTTCCTTGTTCACAAGCAGAGCATCCGGTATTAAAAACACCTTGGTATAGAAATAAAACAGCAACCGGCAACAATTGGTTTTTGTTGCCGGTAATAAATTCTCCTAATAAAGAACCACCTATCACTAGACGAAGAACTCTAAGTAAACTCCAATCAGTTAACTCGAGAGCTTTTAGCCATTTCATTGTTTTTGAGACCATGCCAAATATCCACCATCAAGATTATATATCGTTTTGAATCCCAAGTCTTTCATAATTTGCATCGCTTTAGCACTTCTTCCTCCTGAACGACAATAAACATAAACCGGAACCTCTTTGTTTAACTTTTCCAATTGCTGCTTAAAATCCTTACTAAAATAGTCAATATTCTTAGCTCCTTCTATATGCTCTTGCTTATATTCATTAGGCGTTCGCACGTCAATTAAATATTTAGCTTCAATATTTTTAAACGTATTAAATTGTTCTACTCCTACTGTGTGAGCTCCTTTTTGTATCGTTGTTTGAGCATAACTTATTGCAGAAGCTATTAATAAGACAAATGTTAAAATAAGTGTTTTCATAAGTTTCTATTTTTGTAATTATTGTAGCAAATATAATACCAAAAGAGTTAAATTTTATCAATATTGCCTTCTATTATTTTTAGTATTTCATCTTTCGAATGAATGTCGCCTTGAACTAAATCATAACGAATCACACCACATAGTTTAGCCAATCCGGCTGAGAGCTCATCTGATTCCAAAGCAGAAATTTTACAGTCTTTAGAAGTTGATTTTATAATTTTAATAAAATTAGAATATTCCAATAAAACCTCTTTATTGGCTATTGTTGATATTTTATGAGTCAAAAACTCTAACGTAATCAAATCTTTTTTTTCAATTTCTTCCCGTTCAATCAAGTCTCCGATAAAATCTATCAACTCAAAATACAAATCTGATTTTAAGTCAAAAATTTTAACCCGCTGCTCTTTTTCCATTTCAACCTCACTTTGCTTATTCAACAAAGCTGCCGTAATGGCTATTGTCGCAATCGTTCCTAATATGATAAGAACTACCTCTTGAACAAAAGGTTCTGAACTAAATATATGATACGCAAACTTTAAAAATAGATAACCAATAATAAAAGTAATTATCGAAGTGATTAAATAGACTGTACTATTCTTCATCCGATAACAAGTTAAACTGATTATAGAAATCAAGTCGATTATTTAATCTACGGATTTCTCCTTGAAGTTCATCTATTTGATTCAAGAGATTATGGACAGCCTGCAAACCTTCAAAATTGATATCTAAATCATAATGCAGGCGAATCATTTTCTCTATTGTATTTATCTGCTCAACCGGTATTCCTTGACTGTTATCTAATTGTATCAACTCATATTCCGAAAGAGTCTCTATAAAAGAAACCGGCACATCATACTCTGAGCAGAATTTTTGAAGTAAAATAATTTCGTTCATAAGTTATTGTCTTAATTTTGCGAGTTCTTGAAATAGTTCCTTTTCTTTGTCAGAAAGATTTGTTGGTATTTTTATATGATACGTTATATATAAATCGCCAAACTGTCCTTCTTTTTTATAAACAGGAAAACCTTTACCTTTCAGTTTTACT
>JALWSJ010000083.1:7137-7976 GCA_026993705.1 Flavobacteriales bacterium | reverse complement strand
CACCGCATCGGTTTTTGCTAATTCTAACGTTGCTTCCAAGAGTAATTTCTCTTGAAAAGGATCCCCCACCTGAACAGCAGGTAAATCATCCATTGAATCTTCCGTAATATCCTTTGAAGCAAAAGCTGCCCCATGAATACCATCTTTTCCCGTTGCAGAACCAACAATAAAAACAGGATTTCCAACTCCCGAAGCCGTTGCGGAAATCATATCACCAACCTTCATTATCCCAGCAGAAAAAGCATTCACCAAAGGATTTTGATTATAGCTTTCATCAAAAAAGACCTCTCCACCAACAGTCGGCACTCCAAAAGCATTCCCGTAATCTCCAATTCCTTTTGTTACTCCCTTCACCAACCACTTGGTTTTTTCATTTTCAGGATTTCCAAAACGTAAAGAATTTAATTGAGCAATCGGTCTTGCTCCCATTGTGAAAATATCCCTGTTTATTCCTCCTACTCCGGTTGCAGCACCTTGATAAGGTTCTAAAGCACTTGGGTGATTATGTGATTCTATCTTAAAACAACATGCTAAACCATCTCCAATATCCACCAACCCAGCATTTTCTTCACCTGCTTCAACTAACATATGTTTACCTTTTTTCGGTAACGTTTTCAACCATTTTATTGAGTTTTTATACGAACAATGCTCACTCCACATTACAGAATAAACACTTAATTCTGTAAAATTAGGTATTCTCCCCATAATTTCTTTTATAGTTTCAAATTCACTTTCGAGTAACCCTAACTCTTTGGCTTGTTCTAATGTTGCTTCTTGCATCTGAAATTTTTTTTTTGATGTTGCAACAAAAGTAATTGTTATCTCACAAACTACACTAC
>JALWSJ010000083.1:0-7127 GCA_026993705.1 Flavobacteriales bacterium | reverse complement strand
TTCTTATTAACGAGATTTTACCTTTTATCAAATCCACAAATGATTTGCAATAAAAACATACTCTACCAAAACACCCAAAAAGCCCCCTGATAAAACTTGATTAAGATTATGAGCATTAACCAATAAACGCTGTGTTCCAACTATACCTACTAAGAGTATCAACCCTGTATTTATTACAATAACTTCGTTATAATTAGCAATAGGATGAAGTTCCTGAGAAAAAGCTAAAAACGCTCCTGCTAAAGCACCCACCCCCATTGTATGAAGACTGATTTTCCAACGTGATGTCATCAATAAACTAAGTAATGATAATAAAATCCCCCCGGATAAAAAACTCAAAAACAGCCCAAAAACAGCATGGTAATACACAATATCCAAGGAACGTATAAAATAATATGTAATTCCATAATAAATAACACCTAAAAATAAAATAGGTATTCGTTCTTGACGATTCTCTACAGAAAAAGAATGTATCATTTTTGAACGATACATAATTAACATACTAAATAAAGGAAAAACAATTGAAAATAGTAAAATAGGGAAAACCGCTAATTTAAAAAACACCTCACCATCAAGCATCCGTAAATTCAACGTTACGGGATTTTGAATATTCACATATAAAAACAAACCGTACAATGGAATAAATACTGGATGAAATACAATGGAAATAACCTTACTTATATTTTTCAAAACGCCTCTTTTTTTTCATCAAACACACTGCATGGCTTACAATTCTTTTCGTAAACGTGCAACAGGTATTCCTAGTTGTTCTCTGTATTTCGCAACCGTTCTACGAGCTATATTATATCCTTTTTCCTTTAATAAAGTTGCCAACTTCTCGTCTGTCAACGGTTTTTTCTTGTCTTCTTCTTCTACTGCGTCTTGCAAAATTCTTTTTACCTCTCTCGTAGAAACCTCTTCACCACTATCAGTACTCAACGACTCACTAAAGAAATATTTCAATAAATAAGTACCATAAGGAGTTTGAACATACTTACTGTTTGCGACCCTCGACACCGTAGAGATATCCATCCCAATAATATCTGCTATATCTTTTAGTATCATTGGTTTTAAATTAGTTTCATCTCCTGTAAGAAAAAACTCCTTTTGAAACTCCATTATTGCATTCATAGTTAACAACAGGGTTTGTTGTCGTTGTTTTATCGCATCGATAAACCACTTTGCCGCATCAATTTTTTGCTTAACAAACTGAATTGCTTCTTTATCTTTTTTAGATTTTGAGCCCTCAGCATACCCTCTCAACATATCTGCGTATTGACGACTAACTTTCAACTGAGGAGCATTTCTTGAGTTCAATGTCAAATTCAGTTTTCCTTCCTCCTCAGTTATAATAAAATCCGGTATAATATGCTGAACCGATTTATTGGTTTCCCGCACCGAATTACCTGGTTTAGGGTTTAATTTCGTTATCTCTTCTATAGCTCTTTTTAAATCATCTTCAGAAATATCCAGTTTTTTTAATATTTTGTTATAGTGTTTTTTAGTAAAAGCTTCAAAATGGTGCTCTATAATTTCCTCAGCTGTACGAATTTCAGTCGTCTTTTTTTTCTTTCTGAGTTGAATCAACAAACACTCTTGAAGATTTCTAGCTCCCACGCCCGCAGGTTCTAAATCCTGAATTTCTCTCAATACCTCTTCTACTTCTTCCTCTGTTACCATTAAATTCTGACTAAATGCCAAATCGTCAACGATGTTATAAATATCCCTTCTCAAATAACCATCATCGTCTAAATTTCCTATAATTTGATACGCTATCTCAATTTTTTTATCATCTTTAACACGAAGTTCTATCTGCTTCTTTAATAATTCCTGAAAAGTATCCCCTCCTGATAAAGGCACTGCCTTTTCATCATCATCTGCACTATAATTATTAGCTGAAGTTTTATACGAAGGAATATCGTCATCTAAATAATCATTGATGTCAAAATCATCTCTTGAATCATCTAAATCCTCATTGCTGTAATCTGCTTCCTCTGTATTATCCAAACCTTCATTTACAGGTTCTTCAACACCTTCATCCAATGCAGGATTCTCTTCAATCTCTTGTTTTATTCGTTGCTCTAACTCAATCGTAGGTACTTGCAACAATTTCATCAACTGAATTTGTTGTGGAGATAATTTCTGTGTTTGTTTTAACTGAAATGTTTGTCTGAATGCCATTATATTTCCTTTTGAAGGTTGTGAGCAAATATAGTAAACTTATGATTATAATATTGAACAAATAACGAAATGCTTTTATCTAACCTCGTATGTTTCTTTCTTTAATTTTTTCGTAAAGATAAGAATACTATTAAAAAAAGCATAAAAAATAACTCCTGCATGCCTTTCTAATGTATTGTCCGTAAGAAAACTTAAGGAAACTATCAAAACAAAATACAGATACAGTTCAGGGTATTGTTTGGGCATAAACAACGGAGAATAAAAAGACACTAACCAAAACAGTAAACCAACGAAACCTAAAGCTACCATAATCGTTACATATTGATTGTGTGCTTTCTTACGATTTCTACCATGCAAAGGAGAATTAATCGCATCGTAATAATTCATGAACGCTTCATCAACATCTCCTGTGCCTACCCCCAACCAAAAATTTTCTTTTATAATATTTTTACCGGCTACCAAATAAAGAAACCGTTGCGTAAAAGAATGCCCGTTGGGGTCTTGATGATTCCTAAAACGTTCGTATTCAAAAATAATCTCTTTTATTCGCTTCTCTATCGGCGAAAGTTGAATACAACAATTGGTTTTCCCTTCTTCCACGTTTCTAATATCTTCATCAGTCATTTGAGCCAACCCTTCTTTGTCTTTTCTTAATCCTTTTGACGCCATATATCGATACAACGTCCCCCACAAAGGCTGTCCTTTTTTATCGATTGAATCAAAATCTATTTTACTTCTTTGGTTCCATGCTTTCCCTAACTCTTTGGGAGCTATGTAAACCCATACCCTATTCCCGTTTTCCACCCAATTATCCTCTAAACGATGATGATATACTTCCCCTGATTTGGTTTGGTGATCTAATTCTGAAAGCACTAATTCTCTTTTGGGAACGAAATGTTTTTGATAAATAGACCTAACATAAAAATAGGAAAACAAAACACCCGCCAGTAACAAAACAACCACTTCTGCCTTTATATATATTTTTGTGTTCTTAATAAACGTCTCACCTGTAAAGACCGACAACAAAACAAATAATATAAACCAACCCGTAACCGCTTGTAACAAAAGCAAGAAAAACACAAACCAAATCATTAAAACAATGCTAAACTGCTTAGAAAATAAAAATGATTTCTTGTAAAAAAAAACTAACAGAACTATACCGAAGTTTATAAAAACACTTAATCGTATATGCGAAATAAATATCGAAATATTTCTTATATCCTCTAAACTCTTGTGTATATAAAAAACTCCTAAATAAACAAGAAAACTGAATAAAGAACTAAACAATAAACCGATAATAAAAGAGCGAAATACAAACTTTATATATCTATTTCCAAAATTTTTACTCCCGTAAACAAGAGGCAAAAATAACAAAGGAATTTCTATTTGTAGAAACCGAAATCCAGCTTCCTGATTTTCTGTATATAACAGCCCAATAATCAAACTCAAATACCCCAAAAGCAACACAGAAACGACCGTCTTATTCTTTCTAAGTTCTTGAAATTTTTGATTAAAATCTTTTCGTACCACTCCTTCCAAAAACCAATTGGAAAATAACCCCACCATACCAATACTCATCAAAGCTTCACTCGTCGATAAACCTACCGCCAAAACCAACGCAAACAACCAATAGTTGACTTCAAAAAAATGAACAACGTACCATTTCACACACCCTAATAAACTTTTTCTACCTGCCAATGTTTTATCCAATTAAAAGAAGTCGTTTTTTCAACACACCTACTTAAGGTTGTAAAGTCTCTTGATACAATTTCTCATCATACAATACTTTTTTTGCCTCGTCTATAAACTCATCGTGCTGTAATGAGGCCTCCACCCTACCTTTTTGATAATAGTAACGAGAAACTATTTCATTCTCTAGAATTTCCTTTATCTCATCTTTAAAAGTATAAACATCTTCATCAAAATCAGGAGTTAATTTCTTCATTAAGGCATCAAATTCTTCTTTGGCCTTATTTAAATATTTTTCTTTCTCCGCAACCTCTTCCAACTCTTCCAATAGCTCTTGTGTATCGGTTGTATATTCTAACTCTCCCTTGCTATCAACAAACTGAACAAAATCATCATATTCCTTATCCGTTAAACTAAATTCTTTAGCAGGTGCAATGGAAGGATGAGTTCTTTGATACAATGTTGAGTAGTCAAACATATAATTTTTCCGAACCAATAACGCCGTTAGTTTACTGTACTCTTTTTTAGGTATTTTAATGTCCGGTTCAATTCCCCTGCCGTCTTTTACCTCTCTTCCGTTTTTCGTTTTAAACACCTGAATTAGACTATCCGAAACTTTTTTTACTTTCCCATTTTCGTCTCTATGAGAATAATCCAATTTTTGAATACATCTGCCACTTGGCGTATAGTATTTTGCCACCGTAACTTTTACTTTACTTCCGAAATTTATATCCTTGGTTTGTTGCACCAAACCTTTGCCGTAACTCATCTGCCCAATCAATACACCTCTATCCAAATCCTGCAACGTACCCGACACAATTTCACTGGCGGAAGCCGAATAACCGTTTATAAGGACTACAACCGGCATTTGTTCATCAAAAGAATTATTTGAGGTTTTGTAACTTCTATTCATATTATCAATTCTCCCTTTCGTTTCTACCACCAACTCTCCTTTCCCTATCCAAAAATTGACAATATTCACAGCTTCATGTAATAGTCCTCCACCGTTATCTCTCAAATCAAAAATCACTTTTTTCATTCCTAAACTATCCCGCAATGTACGCAAAGCAACTCCTACATTTTTACTAGCCGTATTCGTAAAGGACGTTAACTTCACATATCCTATTTCGTCGTCTATCATCCCAAAATAAGGCACTTCTTTCACTTTTATTTCCTCTCTTGTTATTGCAATTTCTTTCACTTCATCACCGCGTTGTATCTTTAAGGTCAATTTCGTTCCCGCCCCGCCTTTTAAGAGCGAGCTCATATCTTTAACTGTCTTTCCTTCGGTTGAAACACCATCCACTTCCAAAATAATATCACCTGCTTTTAAACCGCTTACCTGAGCCGGAAAACCTTCATAAGGTTCGGAAATAACAATATGTTCGCCTTTTTTCTGAATTAAAGAACCAATTCCCCCGTATTGACCGGTTGTCATATAACGATAATCCTCAATTTTACTTTCCGGAATGTAAACCGTATAAGGGTCGAGCGTTTTCAGCATAGCGTCAATCCCCGTTTTCATCATATTTCCCGGTTGCGGTTCATCCACGTAATATGTGTTAATCACATTATAAACCGACGACATAATCCGCAGGTTTTTGGTGATTTCAAAATAATTATCATCATCTTTATCGTTAAAATAGTACGAGATGGTAAATTTTCCGGCACTAACAAACAGAACACCAACAAGCAGTAGCGGTAATATATATTTAATAGACTTCATTTTTCTTTAATTCTTTTAACAAACGGTTTAAAGACAACTTTATTTTCTCTTCAATTTCTTTATACGACACAATATCCTTACCCACATATCCCACAAACAACGAAAGCACAACGTCTTTTTCCTTCAGTTCCTTCAAAAACTCATGTTGTTGTACCCGATAAGCCTCACGCAACATTCTTTTGATTCGATTTCTATCCACAGCTCTTTTAAAATTTCTCTTGGAAACCGAAAAAATCAATTGTGTCTTTTGTCCTCCCTCACGAACTGCCCAGTTCACACGAACAGGATAAACAATAAACCCCTTCTTTTGCCGAAACAACTCTGCAATCGCTATCTTACTTTTCAGCATATCGCTTCTATTCAAGGAATTTTTCATATCAAGCAAAAGTACACAATTATCTTATTTCAATGTTCATTTGCTCTAAAACTTATACCATTTGAATATTGAAAAGAGACTTATCTCTTCTGTAATTTATCTTTGGGCGTTCCCCTCTTTTTCCAAAACAAAATATCGCTCTCGCGAAACTTTGTTTTAGAAAAAGAGGGTCGGGCTATCCGCTATATCTTTTGCCCTCCAAAAGGAGGGAGAGCAAAAGGATGCCGCTCCTATCCCTAACGCCAGACTGTCTAAAAACCCTAAGAAACTTGAAAACAAGAATTATAACACATTGATAATCAGATGTAAATTTTACTATAAATTAGGTTTTTAGACAGTCTGACGCAGTTGAAATAAGTGCAAAGAAAATGGAATTTAGTGTTCTTAGACGATGAATATTTTTTTGCATAGCCCCAGCTAGGGAAATAAAACATAAAAAAGTATGAGGGCGACAAAACCGCTTTATGTGCTTACTTTCATTTCGCGTTAGGGATAGAACGGCGTGTTTGAACTCCTTTTGTGTTGTTGCACTTATGCAACACAAAAGAGTGAGTAGTGATAGCCCGACCCCATTTTGCAAAAGACACGTTTAGCGTAGCGATATGTATCTTTTGCAAAATGGGGGAACGCCCAAATCCAACAATTCCCTTAAATCCGCAAGTGATTTCGTAATGAAAAGTCAAAACGAGCATTGTCAATAATGATGCGGAGTTTCGCTTTGTAATAGAATTTCACTTGCGGATTTAAGGAATTTTACTAATTAGAGAAAGGGTAAAGGTAAAATGATTACTTTTGCAGGCAAATTCTTATTGTATGATTTATTCGATGACGGGCTATGGGAAAGCCGAAGATAATATTGGAAGCAAAAGTGTTACCGTGGAATTGAAATCGGTGAATAGCAAGTCTTTTGATTGCAATGTGCGCACCCCTTCTTATTTTAAACCTAAGGAAATGGAGGTTCGCTCGATTTTGTCGAAGAATCTGATTCGCGGTAAAATTGAATTGAATGTAAATTATACGGCACTTAAAACGGAACAGAAATATTTCGTGAATAAGGGGCTGGTGGAGAATTATTACAAGGATTTAAAGACAATTAGTGATAGTATTGGCGTAGAAAATTCGGAGAAAACGGATTTCTTATCGATTGTAATAGGG
>JALWSJ010000082.1 GCA_026993705.1 Flavobacteriales bacterium | reverse complement strand
GTAGTAGAAGTTATACCTAAAGGATTACCAAAATTCTCGATTCCAACCATCGATATGCAATTCTTTTCTGAATTATTGAGCCTTGCAGCTACTCTAGCCTTAATAGCCTTTATGGAAGCCATTTCAGTAGCCAAAGCAGTCGAAGAAAAACACGACGACTACAAAGTAGATCCCAATCAAGAATTAATAGCCTTAGGTTTAGGAAACATAATAGGTTCAACATTTCAAAGCTATCCCACCACAGGAGGATTTTCTCGTACAGCCGTAAACGACCAATCTGGAGCCAAAACCAATATGGCAGCCGTCATTTCAGCTTCCGTAATAGCACTAACACTCTTATACCTCACACCTTTGTTTTATTATCTTCCTAAAAGTGTCTTAGCAGCCATCATTCTCGTAGCTGTGTACGGATTGATAGATTTCACTTACCCAAAAGAACTTTGGAGTTACAAAAAAGATGATTTACTAATGCTTTTAGTTACCTTTGTTGTAACACTAACCATTGGAATCAAAGAAGGAATAATGGTAGGGGTTTTATTGTCATTAGTATTGTTAATCTACAGAAGCACAAAACCCCACATTGCCGAGTGCGAAAGAGTAGAAGGCACAGATTATTACAGAAATGTAGAACGTTTTGAAAACACAACCGAAAACCCCGAAGTCCTCATCATTCGATTTGACGGACAACTTTACTTTGCTAACATCGACTTTTTCAAACAAGAGCTAATGGAAAAAGTAGAAGCAAAAGGAGAACAACTAAAACTAGTCGTATGGAACGCATCAAGTGTTAATCACTTAGATTCAAGTGCAATCATAATGCTCAAAAACCTTATTCAAGAGCTACGAGAAAAAGGGATTTTATTTGCCGTAGCAGGAGCTAAAGGACCTATAAGAGATTTATTTTTCAAGAGTAAATTAGCCGAAGTAATCACCCCCGATTTAATGTTTGCCGAAGTCAGCAAAGCTATAGAATGCGTTGAAAATAAAACTCATGCAGACTTACAAAAAAAATGTAAACAAATAGCACTACAAAGAAACACCTAAAAACTATAATATGTCATCATGCGGAACAGGTTGTGGTTGTGGAAGTAACACATCCAACACACGACCTTTAATCACCAAAAATAAAGTAAACAAAGACCTACAAGATTATTGGGAAACCATCTACAATGTAATCGATTCTGAAAAAAGCGGTTGGTACGAAAAAACACCCGAGCCAACCCTTCAATTAATAGAAAAAAGCGGAGTAAACAAAGGCGACCACATTTTTCTAGCAGGAGCAGGAACAACCACTTTGGTAGATTATTTACTAGACAACCACTACACAAATATAACCGTTTCCGACATCAGTTCTACCGCCTTAGATATACTAAAAGAACGCCTACAAGACCGAGCCAACACCATTAATTGGGTAGTAGATGACCTCACCAATCCCGAAAAATTAGAACAAATCCCCCCTATAGATTTATGGATAGACCGAGCCGTATTTCATTTCTTTACCGAAACCGACGACCAAAAAACATATATCGACTTATTAAATAAATTAGTCAAAACAGGCGGAAAAGTAATCATAGCCACCTTCAATCTAAAAGGAGCCACCAAATGTAGCGGACTACCCGTAAGACGATATAACGAGCTTATGCTCAAAGAAAAATTAAAACCCAACTTCGAACTACAAGAAAGCTTCGAAACCCTATATACTATGCCCTCAGGAGACACTCGCCCTTATCTTTATACTCTTTTTAATAAACTATATAATTAGGACGTTCCCATTACAGCACAAAAAAGGGTGTGGTTCTCACCACACCCTTTTTTGTGCTGTAATGGTCGGGCTATCCGTTATATCTTTTGCCTGCCATAAAGGCAAGCAGGCAAAAGGATGTCGCTTCTATCCCTAACGCGAACAAAATGAGTGCTAAGAAAACGGAATTTTAGTTTCTTTAGATGATGAAGACACACATAAATA
>JALWSJ010000081.1 GCA_026993705.1 Flavobacteriales bacterium | reverse complement strand
CATTTGTCCTTCTTTATCAGGTAATTGTCCTGTTCCATACCCTGAAGCCTCATTTACTAATAATGGCGGAATGACTTCTTGAAAACCTGCTTTTTCCGCTTCGTCAATAAAGAAATTGATTAAAGCTCGTTGTAACCTTGCTCCTTTTCCGGTATAAACAGGAAAACCTGCACCGGTAATTTTGACCCCTAACTCAAAATCAATCAAGTTATATTTTTTAGCCAGTTCCCAATGCGGTAGATTATACTCTCCTAAATCGGGAATTTCTCCGGCTGTTAGCACCACTTCATTATCTTCATCTGTATTCCCTTTCGGTACTGACGGATGAGGCACATTAGGTATCTGATATAAAATCTCTTTTATTTGTTCTTGAATCTTAGCTTCTTCTTCTTTTAGTTGTTTAGAACGTTCTTTTAAATCGGCTGTTTTAGATTTTATTTGGTTTGCTTCTTCTTGCTTTCCTTGTTTAAAAAGCATCCCTATTTCTTTTGACAACTTATTACTTTCTGCCAATGTATCATCTAATTCTCTCTGTGTTTTTCTCCTCAACTCATCTAAATCAATAACCTTGTTGATTTGCTCACTAACGTCTAAATTTCTAATTTTTAAACGTTCTATTATATCGTCTTTTTGCTCTCTTATTCGCTGTAATTCTAACATTTTATTTTGTTCTCTGATGTATGGAGTCCAAAGGTAATAATTTGGATAAATCCATACAGAAAAAAAATAATTTATTTAAACGGGTTCATTTATATCACTCCTACAAATAAGAAAATATAATACACCCCGGCCAAAATAAATACTATCCCTGCTACCAAACGCATCACTTTTTCTATTTTAGTTATTTTAGTATAAAAAGAACCTATTTTACTTGCTGTAAAAGCCAACAAGTAAGTAAACAAAATCACAGGCAATCCTGTACCAAAGGCAAAGACAATAGGAAGGTATAAACCATCAGCAGAAGAAATAGTCATGGGGATTAACATTCCAAAATACAACGCTCCACTATAAGGACAAAAAGCCAAAGCAAATACAATCCCAATTAAGAATGAGCCCAACATTCCCTTATCTTTAAACTTTTCCGATAATTTCTCTTGCAAAGAAGATTGCCCCAAAAAGTTTAATTTAATCACATTTAACATGATTAACCCGATAATGATGAGCAAAGGACCTAATACTTTTTCGCCGTTTTGACTCAAAAATTTAGCAACATTAAAATTACTTGCTCCAAAATATAAAAGCAATCCTATACCCGTATAGCTGAATGCTCTTCCAAGCGTGTAGGCAAGTCCACTTAAAAACACTTTGTTTTTATCCGTAATATTTTTAGAAATAAATGCCGTAGCCGTAATGTTGGTAGCTAAAGGACATGGGCTTATAGCCGTTAATATTCCTAAAAAGAAAGCACTTAGAACTACCCAATTAGAATGATACGCCAATTCGTTTAAATATTCAATCATCGTTTAATGTCTTATTTTAGAAAGGGCATCATTCAATTCCTCCACCAAATCGGTTTCAAAAACATCTGTATCTACTTTTTCAAAAGCCCAATTGGTCAAGTCATCGGATTTTAATTCCTTACCATCTTTTACCATAGATACAATTAGAGTTGTACCGAAAGCTCCGTATTCCTCTACTAAATCTTTATTTTCTTCTGACTCACAATTCAACAATTCAAATTCTATTGTTCCATCCTCAAATTGCTTTTCAAAATGTTTGTGAATTACATCCTTTACAGCTTTTTCTATTGCTATACAAGTAACGCAACGGTGTTCGCTGTGAAAATCATAGATTACTACTCTATCTTTTTTTGCGTTAACATCTTGTTGAGTTGTTGTTTGTTCTTGTGTGTGTTCGCTCTTGCTCTCCGAACAAGAATTAAATACTACTAAAGTCATCAACGAAACTACTGTTATAATTTTTCTCATTTTTAATTTATTTTTTAGAGTTACAATTTGGTTTATTTTTATT
>JALWSJ010000080.1 GCA_026993705.1 Flavobacteriales bacterium | reverse complement strand
ATATACAAAAAATAATTTAATTAAACAACTTAAAATCAATGAATTAGATTTTATTTTTCTCAATAAAAAGTATGCTTTTGCCCTGACGTTTTTAGAAGTATCCTTTAAATAAATCAAGATACTCTTTAAAAAATTCTGGGGTAGTCCAAGCATCCTTAAAAAATATTTTTATGTCTTGAATTTTAGTAATATCTTTGTTTTGTAGCATAATGGTAATATTTTTTGTTTTCACTATAAATATACTAATAATCAGGCTATTAACCTGATTATTATGCTATTTTTTTAAAAAAATATTACTCGATAAACCTTGTTTTTATTGGGTGCGAAACTTTAGTTTTTTATGAAGCATTCTTTTCTAACCTTATTTATTTCTATCTTTTCCATATTAAGTCTTGCACAAGAAATGAACACCTCCATTTCGCATGCAAAAATAATAGAGACTCCAAAAGGATATCTTGTCTATGGTTTTAATAAGAAAAACTTTAAAGTTGATGCTTATAATAAAGATCTTGTGCTCATAAACTCAATAACATCTCACGTACCAGTAAGCCGTTTTTATCTAACGGCAACAACGATTGGAAAGGACTACTATTTTTTAAGTAAAGCATTCAGTTTACTCGTTGATGAAAATGGAAATCAAAAGGAAGTAAAAACTTGGGATAAATCGTTGTATAGTAAATATATACAAAGCATGGGAAAAGAAGGGTTAAATACATACACGCCCATTAATTTGCCTTATGGCGATTATTTAGATGGTTCTCATATATATTTTGAAGATAAGTATTTACAAGTAATATCCGAAGATTTGTCTAAATATTCCATCTTTGCAAGGTATAAACCAAAACCTAAGATTAGATTATTCGAATCGATTGAGTCAGATAACTTTACAACCTATAAACTAGAATGGGAGTTCAGCCTAGATTTTGAGATAATTAACTCGGTTCAATGGTTTAATTTTGGAAAAGATAATCTTTACTTATACATTGCGGGAGATGGTAATAAAAGAATGCTTTATAAAGTGGATATTACTACTAAAAAAGTTCTTTTTGTACATGACTTAAATCCTAACCAGTCAACGATAAATGATTTATCAAATCTTACTCTTGATAGCCAAGGAAATGTGATTGTTGTTGGGGTAAATAGTATTAAAGTTTCCACAAAAGATATTGGCTATATCAGCAACGGATGGTTTATTTCAAAAATTAACCAAAGAGGAAAAACACTTACCAGAAAAGTATACCCTTTTGAAAAACATATACTCTTGTCATACGATAAAAAAACCAAAAATACAAAAGGAGAAATAGAAAAAGAAGGGGAAATAAGATACAAATATATTAATTTTCACCATGTTGATATTGTTGGAAATAAAATTGTACTAACTGGTGAAAATTTCAGAATCACGACCACGAAATATGAAAAATATTTTGTAGACGAAAGTTATGGGTTTAGTAATTTCGAATTATCTGAAGGTTTAGAAATAATTGATACTAAATTTAAACCTCAGCGAGAGATCAATAAAAATAAGGTGGGATCTTATAGCGTTATTTCTACAGAAAAGAGGCTGAACTTTATAGATCATTTAGTTCTTTCTCCTAATATACAAAATCTACTGTACTTTCGAATAAAACAGAAACGAATAAAAAAGGAAAATTATTTTTATGATGATTCAAATGTTCTATTGATTACAACAGGAAAAGATGAAGAAGGACATACGCTTTATTATAAAACAAAATTAATAGGTGATGATGATAAAAAAGTTATTAAACAGAAAAAAGAATATTGGAGTCCCATTAGGTATTTTTTACAATCACCAAATGAAGCTATAGAATTTTACTCTAATAGAAAAGGTTATTCTTTGAATAGGGTTCGCATATAAAACAATAACTTATTGCATTAATACATTCCGTTTTCTTTGTACTAACCTGTCCCGAGCGTTAGGGATAGAAACGGCATCCTTTTGGGTTGTTGCACCTATGCAACCCAAAAGATATAGTGGATAGCCCGACCTTTCAAGAGCAAAAAATAGTGAGTGCAACGGCTATTTTTTATTCTTGAAAGGGAACGCCCAAATTATCATTAAGAAAATATACAGTATTACATTTGATTCTCTTTTTCTTTGTATTTTAGCGGTCTTTAAAATTAAAACTAAAAATGAGCGAGTACAATCACCTTGATATAGAGCAAAAATGGCAGAAAAAATGGGCGGATAATAAGACCTATAAAGCTGTTGAGAATAATGATAAAGAAAAATTTTATGCGTTGGATATGTTTCCGTATCCTTCGGGAGCTGGTTTGCACGTGGGGCATCCTTTAGGTTATATTGCTTCGGACGTTGTAGCTCGTTACAAAAGAAACCAAGGGTTTAATGTGTTACACCCTTCGGGGTATGATTCTTTTGGGTTGCCTGCTGAACAATATGCAATACAAACGGGACAACATCCTGCAATTACTACTGAAAAGAACATTGCCCGATACAGAGAACAATTAGATAAAATCGGTTTTGCTTTTGATTGGGACAGGGAGGTGAGAACATCCGACCCAAAGTATTACAAGTGGACGCAATGGATTTTTAAGCAAATTTTTAATTCATGGTACAATAAAACAACCGATAAAGCGGAAGCTATTTCAGCCTTGATTGCAATTTTCGAAAAAGAGGGAAATGCAAACGTCAATGCGGTTACTTCACAAGATGATGCTTTTACGGCTGAGGAATGGAAAAACTTTTCTGATAAAGAGAAAAACGATATTCTGATGAATTATCGTTTGGCTTATTTGGCTGATTCTTGGGTGAATTGGTGTCCTGCCTTGGGAACTGTTTTGGCAAATGACGAAATTAAAGACGGTGTTTCGGAAAGAGGCGGTCATCCTGTGGTGCAAAAAAAGATGCGTCAGTGGAGCATGCGAATTACGGCTTATGCTGAACGTCTGTTGCAAGGGTTGGATAATATTGATTTTTCGGATTCTTTGAAAGAACAACAACGTAACTGGATTGGGAAATCAAAAGGAGCTTCTGTCTTTTTTGAGGTTGAGGGTGTTGCGGATAAAATAGAGGTATTTACTACTCGTCCCGATACTATTTTCGGTGTTTCGTTTATGGTGTTGGCACCGGAACATCCTTTGGTTGATAAAATCACAACCGAAAAACATAAAAAAGCTGTAAAAACATATCAAGAACAAGCATCTGCCAAAACGGAAAAAGATAGACAGTCCAATGTAAAAGAATTTACCGGAGAATTTACCGGAGCTTACGCTATTCATCCGTTTACCGGAGATAAAATTGCCGTTTGGATTGGCGATTATGTATTGGCTTCGTATGGCACGGGAGCGGTAATGTCTGTACCGGCAGGCGATCAAAGAGATTGGGATTTTGCAAAACAATTCAACCTTGAAATCGTTAACATTTTTGAAGGGGTTGATATTAGCGAATCGGCTTGTACGGATAAAGACGCTATTCTAACAAATTCTGACTTTTTAAACGGTTTACCGGCAAAGGTTGCTATTGAGAAAGCAATCGAAAAAATAGAAGAAAAAGGAATCGGTGAAAGTAAAATCAATTACCGCCTTCGCGATGCTGTCTTTAGTCGTCAACGTTATTGGGGCGAACCTTTTCCAATCTATTATAAAAATGATATTCCTTATGCTTTAGAGGATAATCAACTTCCCGTTACACTTCCTGAGGTAGATAAATATTTACCGACCGAAGACGGAGAACCACCTTTGGCTCGTGCTAAAAAAAGAGCATGGAACGTTTTTGAAGGCGATAGAATGGAATACAACACCATGCCGGGTTGGGCTGGAAGTTCTTGGTATTTCTTACGCTATATGGATTCGCAAAACGAAAATGAATTTGTAAGCAAAGAAAAAGCGGATTATTGGAATCAAGTTGATTTGTATATAGGTGGTTCGGAACACGCTACGGGGCATCTACTGTACTCACGTTTTTGGACAAAATTTCTTTACGACAAAGGTTTTATCTCGTTTGATGAACCATTTAAAAAGCTCATCAACCAAGGAATGATATTGGGCAGAAGTAGTTTTGTCTATAAGGTAATGAATGAGAATAAATTTGTTTCTTTCGGATTGCGAAAACAATACAAAACCCAAAAACTACACGTTGATATAAAATACGTAGAAAACGATGTACTTAACATCGAAGAGGCACAAAAAGACCCTTTGTTTAGCTTCTTAAAAGACGCAGAATTTATATTGGAAGACGACAAATACATTTGCGGTAGCGAGGTTGAAAAAATGTCAAAATCTAAATACAACGTACAAACACCCGATGAATTGGTAGAAAAATACGGTGCTGACTCACTTCGTTGTTACGAAATGTTTTTAGGACCATTGGAACAAGCCAAACCTTGGGACACACAAGGAATAAACGGCGTACATAATTTCCTAAAAAAACTATGGCGTTTATTCCCTGCCGACAATAAATTTGACGAAGGCAAACCAAGCAAAGAGGCGTTAAAAACCATTCACAAAACCATCAAAAAAGTAAACGAAGATTTAGAACGATATTCTTTTAATACAGTCGTTAGCACCTTGATGATTGCCGTAAATGAATTGTCAACTCAAAAATGCAAAAACAAAGAAGTCTTAGAAGATTTAGTTGTTTTGTTATCGCCTTTTGCACCCCACATAGCCGAAGAGCTTTGGGAACGATTAGGACACACAACAAGCGTTACCGATGCAGAGTGGAAACAACACAACGAAGAATATCTAAAAGAAAGTAATTATTCGTATCCTGTTTCATTTAACGGTAAGATGCGTTTTAAAATGGATTTACCTATAGATTTAAGCAAAGAAGAAATAGAAAAAGCCCTGTTTGCACACGAAAAAACAGGCGGATATTTAGCAGGAAAAGAACCTAAAAAAATCATTATAGTTCCTAAGCGAATTATCAATGTGGTCGTTTAGGGCGTTCCCATTACAGCATAAAAAGTGGTGTGGTTCTTACCACACTACTTTTTAACGCAGTAATGGTCGGGCTATCACTACTCACGCTTTTTCTCTCGAACAGCGAGAGAGAAAAAGGAGTTCAAACACGCCGTTCTATCCCTAACGCAGAACAGGTGAGTACAAAGAAAACGGAATTTAGTTTTCTTAGACGATGAAAAATTATTTTGCATAGCCCCAGCTATGGAAAAGAATTTTGAAGATGGATAAGGAAAATAAAACCGTTTTATTTTGCTCAGATGTTTCGCGTTAGGGATACCAATCCCTAACGCATATATTCCCCCTAAATACGATAAAAAAGAATTAATTCTACTCCCCAATCAACCGTCCCAAAATCAGCTTTTCAATTTCTTCTGAATCCCACTTGTTTTCTATGTCGGGTAAACACATAATTTCTTTCATGATTTCTTCTTGTTGCATGCCTTTAGCAAGTGCCTCCGAATAACGAATGGAACTAAACGTAACTTGACTGTATAAAGGCATCCATTTATCGGGATGTTTTTCAGATAATTTTGCTTCTATCTTTTTTTGTAACAAAAATTTAGGGTCAGCTACCGCATCTCTCATCACGTAATAGTTATGCAACGATAAATCTTGTACAGCATCACCATCGGGCTTTCTTGTTTCTTGGTACTCTTTAAAAATCAGCTCCCAATTGTGGTTGTGCTTTTTTACCAATTCGTTAAGCACAAAACAATCTTCAAAACCAGCGTTCATGCCTTGTCCGTAAAAAGGAACAGTTGCATGTGCCGCGTCACCGATTAAAGCCGTAGTTTTATTCGTCCACGGATAACAACGGATAATCGCTAAAGAAGACAACGGATGCTGATGCCAATTCTCTAATAAATTAGGCATCATTTCATAAAAGTCGGGAAAAGTATCTTTAAAAAACTGAACTATTTTTTCATCAGTATCTAAAGAATCGAAAGCGTTTTTACCCCCTTCAAATGGCATAAAAAGAGTGCAAGTAAAAGAGCCATCATCGTTTGGCAGGGCTATTAGCATAAACCGACCTCTTGGCCAAATATGTAAGGCATTTTTCTCTAACTTATAACTACCATCTTCATTGGCAGGTAAAAGCAGTTCTTTGTAACCATCGTCGATGTACTTTTGGCTGTAGTTAAAACGAGGTAAACGTTGCATTCCAGCATATCTCACTCTCGAAAAAGCACCATCCGCACCGAAAATCAAAGAGCTTTTTACTCTAACTTGTTCGTTGTTTTCTGTGTTGAGGAATACCAATTCTCCTTTGTTGGTATTGGCATCTATACATTTATGATTATAGTAAATTTTTGCTCCTTTAGAAACAGCAATTTCCACCATTTTTTTATTCAAGTCTCCCCTAGAGACAGAAAAAATTGCCTGTCCCTCCTTTCCGTAAGGTTGATACGTCAAATTACCCTCTGTACTGTGCATCACCCTTCCTGTCATTGGGATAGCAATTGGGCGAATTAAATCATCAATTTCGGCATGTTTTAGAGCATTCCACCCTCTGTCTGACAAAGCTAAATTGATGGATTTCCCTGCCTTTATTTCAGCTTTTTGAATATCTATACGAGTTTCGTATATCGCAACTTTATACCCTAAATTCACCAAGTAAACCGACCATAATGCTCCCACTAGTCCAGCTCCTACAACTACTGCTTCTTTTTCCATTTGTCTTTGAATTTTGAATCAAAATAAGTACTGCCTTTAGGTTGTGATTTTCCTTTTGAGTACGCTACCAAAACACGCCAAACAATCATTCCCAATATCAAAACTAAAAAGGTTTGAAAGACGAGTTTAATTACAGCTGTATTTCCAATAATTTCCATTTATTTGGGATTAGCGTAGCGGTTAACATCTGCTTCGGTAATTTCTTTATCGCAAAGAATAACCAAACGTTCTATTACATTTCGTAACTCACGTATATTTCCCGTCCAGTCGATATTTTGTAGTGCCTTCATTGCCTTTGGAGTTACTTTTTTGGGTGCAACGCCTTGGTCTTCACAAACGATTTGCAAGAAATAATCAACCAAAATAGGGATATCTTCTCTTCGCTCGTTTAGAGAAGGAACATGAATAGGTATTACATTTAATCGATGATATAAATCCTCTCTAAAGTTGCCTTCTTCTATTTCTTTCAGCATATCTTTATTGGTTGCTGCAATTACTCTTACGTCAACTTTTATTTGTTTATCTCCGCCAACACGAGTGATTTTATTTTCTTGTAAGGCACGAAGTACCTTCGCTTGAGCCGATAAACTCATATCACCAATTTCATCCATAAATAACGTTCCACCATCGGCAAGTTCAAATTTACCTTTTCGCTGTTTATGAGCTGAGGTAAACGCTCCTTTTTCATGCCCAAACAATTCACTTTCGATAAGTTCTGAAGGAATTGCAGCACAGTTGACCTCAACAAAAGGCATCTTACTACGCTTGCTTTTTTCATGAAGCTGTCTGGCTACTAACTCTTTCCCTGCACCATTAGCTCCAGTAATAAATACACGAGCATCGGTTTCAGCCACTTTGTTTATCATCTCTTTGATGTCGGCAATGGGTTTAGATTCACCGATGATTTCTGTTAGTTTACTCTTGCTGACTTTTCGCTTTAATTTTTTAACCTCTTTTACTATTTCTTTTTTGTCTAAGGCATTTCTAAGCGTAACCAACGTACGGTTAAGATCTAATGGTTTTTGAATAAAATCATAAGCTCCTTTTTTTATAGCTTCTACCGCAGTTTCAACGGTGCCGTGTCCACTAATCATAACGACTTGTGCTTCTATTCCTTTTTCTGAAATAGCATCTAGCAATTCCATTCCGTCCATCTTCGGCATTTTGATATCGGTTAGAATCAAGTCGTATTTATTTTTCAAAATCATTTCCAAGCCTTGTTGTCCGTCTTCTGCCAAATCGACTTTGAAGCCTTCAAATTCTAATATTTCTTTCAAGGTACTTCTTATTGGACGTTCGTCATCTACTACAAGAATTTTTTCCATAATTTATATCGTATTGATTGGATGTTTTAGTTGCTTATGCCACAAACTTGTTTAAAGTTTATTGGATTGGTTGTAAATACAAGACCTTAAATTTACATTTTATATTGAGAA
>JALWSJ010000079.1 GCA_026993705.1 Flavobacteriales bacterium | reverse complement strand
CTTTTAGAGGAACTATAGAAATTGAAATTATTGGAAATAGTTTATATCAAAACACAAATATAATAGGATAAGTATGAAATCAAAATTATTAAACGTAAGCATTATTGTAGGAAGTTTGTCAATGCTACTGTTTTTAGTAGCGGCTAAAGGGAATAATACAAAATCGAAGTTGGGCTATATTAATGTTGCTCAATTGTGGAAAGAGCTCCCTGAAAAGCAACAAGCCGATAGTGTTCTGTTAAAAATGAAGGGTGAGTTTTTAAGTTATTATGAGCAAAAACAAAAGGCTTTTGAAACAGAAGTAATGACTTTTAAACGCGATAGTGCGAATATGACCGAATTGATTAAAAAAGAAAAATTAGAAAACCTTTTAAAAGAGCAAGAAGCATTAAAAAAGTTTCCCGAACAAGCTGATGCGGAGTTAAATAAGAAAAAAGATGAGTTGTATAACCCTATACGGGTAAAAATGCAAAAGGCGATAGACGAAGTCGCTGCAGCAAATAATTTCGATTATATAACAGATGTAAGTATTGGGCATATTGTGTATGCTCGTAATCCGGAGGATAACATTTTACCTTTGGTGAAGAAAAAAATGGGATTAAAATAACACCAATTTGGTTAACTTATTTTTTTTAACTAATTTGAGTACTCCTTATAGAAAATAATGAGACGACTACTTTTTATATCTCTATTTATTGTTGTTGGAATTGATTTTTCAGCACAAAATGCTCTTATCTTAAAAGATAATCCTTATATTGTCTTAGATGGAGGTACTAGTGCTACGCCCATATACTTAATCGTTAATCAAACCAACTCAAATGGTATTGTTACACAAGGAACAGGTGGTAACATTATTTCTGAAAATGAATACAATTATGTAAAATGGAATGTAGGAACATCAACAGGAACTTATACCATTCCTTTTACCACGGGGGCTTTATCCAATCCTACGGAACAAAAGATACCACTTTCTGTTCAAATTACCACAGCAGGTTCAGGAGCAGGTGATTTTCTTTTTTCAACTTACGAAACAGATGATAATAATTTGCCGTGGGCATCGGGGGTAACACATATGCATTCTGCCACGGGAATAGTGGACAATAAAGATTGGGTGGTTGATCGTTTTTGGATTCTTGATGCTGAAAATTACACAACTATACCTTCTGCCCAGTTATCATTTGGTTTTAACGATGATAACACAGAAGTTGGAGCACCCAATTTATTAAGTCCGACTAATTTAGGAGCTCAACGATTCAACACCTCTAACAATCATTGGGAAGGTACTGCGAATGGGTTGAATGGTATTTGGGGAAGTGTTACAGGTTCTCCGGGTAGTCGGGCGGTAAGTGGAATAAATACAACAGGTACTGACTTTTATAGAGTTTGGACACTAACGGATTATTCCAATCCGCTACCATTGGATTTAATTTACTTTAATTCTTTTTGCCAGAACGGAAGAATTAGATTGGAATGGGAAAGCGATATCGATTTCGATAGTGACTTTGAAATTCAAAGAAGTTCGGATGGGTATATTTTTACTACCATAGCTACCGCTGTTTCTTTAGGTAATCAATCTCAAAAAAATATCTTTGTCGATGAATCGCCTTACAATGGGAATAATTATTATAGATTAAAAATAGAAAAAGAAGGGAGTGTAAGTTATTCTGATGTTATCGTGGAGCAGAAGTGCAGTAGTAATAATGGAATTAAAATTTTTGCTCCTATTCATGAGAAGGATGTATTTATTTTTATAGAAAACGGCGAAGTTGAAAAATACGATTTGTTTTTGATGGATATTGCAGGGAAAATTATTTATTCCACAACATTACAATCCGGAAAAGGGAATACGCAGTTTCGCATAACGTCGCCAACGACGGCTAAAGGGATTTATAACGTATTGTTAATTGATACTAAAGGGAATAGAATAACAACTAAAGTTGTTCTGTAATCAGTTATTTTATATCTTTGCACGAGCCAAAAAC
>JALWSJ010000078.1 GCA_026993705.1 Flavobacteriales bacterium | reverse complement strand
TAAACAAGTTCTGTACATGAAACAAGAAAAAATCGCGATTGAATAAAATAATTTCATTAATTTTACTGCTTTTTTAGATAAAAACTCCATAAATGGAGATGGTTTAATGTTTATTCTAAAAAATGAAATCGCTAACTTTACTACTAATAACCGACCTACTTCCAAATGGGTCTAAATACTAAATTTATTATGGGAATTTTTGGAGAATTTACAAAAGCTGGTAAATTGCCTGTGGGGTTAAAAATATATGACTGGCTTACTGAAACTGCTAAATCTAGTATAGAAATTGAAAGTGGTTTAGATAGACTGATAATTTATGATTTTATCAATGAGTTTGTTGATGAAATGTCATATCAGTATGTTCTTAAAGTAGATGAACTCTTTAATAGAAAAGGCTTTCAATTTCATCAAGCTAACGAATTAGCTTGGGAATACATTATTGAACTCATCCCTGAAAAAATTTTTACTTTTAAACCTATTACTGATGAAGATGAAGATGAATAACTTTTATCAGGTAAAAGGTAAGACCGTTGCAAAATTGCATCGGTCTTAATTTATTCATGGTTTTCTATTCATTCAATGCCCAATTGTATTCTAAAAACTCAATTGGAGTAGATTCATCAATGGATTCGTTCAATTGGTTATTAATAAACTTAATGACATTTCCTCCTTCAAAATCTCCTTTGTACCATTCAAAAAGTTTTGATAATTGCATAGGATTTTCCATAATTCTGTTTTTTGACTTATCTAAAAGAAAGGTCTTTGTTGAAGCGGACAACTGCTTATCTAATTTTTCTGGTGTATAAGCTACATTCAATAAGTTGGGGCAAGATACAGATGCACAATTAATAGCAAAATGGATGCGAGGTTCTCCCATTTTTCGCAAAATATTATTTTCTACATCACCTAAAGAATAAGATTTATCACCGATTTTGATAAATTTCTTGTCCCATGGTTTGTCTAAATCGGTTATACTTTTGAGCGGATAATTATCTACAATTAATTTTACAGTAAAAGCATTATAGACATTTATCCAATACGCCAATTTTTCTGATTTTGACCAAGTAGAGTTCGGAGTATTTGAAGATAAAATAGTCAAGAAAGCTATTAATTTAGATTTATCTTGTTGTAATCCCTTATAATTCACTTTACCATTTGATGAAACATACTTTCTTAATAAATTATCCCAAATTGAATAATTTACTTTTACTGTCTGTTTTTCCTTTACTTGTTTATCTACGGCAAGTTCCTCTTTTATCACGTCTGTTTTGGGAGGTAAAACTTCTTTATTAATAACTTTTTCAATCGTTTTTTCTTTTGGTTGTTTATCAACTAAGGAAACATCGTTTGTTAATTGCTTTTTTTCTTTGGGTGTTTCTTCAGAAATATGTTCTACCGATTTTTGATGCGTTTCTTCATTTAAAGTGGCATTAGGTAACTCCCCATTCGTCTTATTTTCTTCTTCACTCTTTTTTACATCATTTTTTTTATGCGTGTCTATAACAGGATGCTCAATTTCATGTCGAGCTTGAGTAACAACTTGCTTTTCGTTTTTTACTTCCTGAGTTTCATTGGAAGAACAAGCACTAACAAAAACCAGTAAAGGCAGAACTATTCTAAACATTTTCATCCTATTTTTTTAAAGCAATCACTTGATTTCCTATATCTAACAGAGCCGAAGCTGTATGATAACCAACCGATTTAGCAATTATAACTCCTTTTTCATTGATAAAAAATAAAGATGGGTAAGCCGTTACACCTAGTTTCCTTGATAATTCGACTCCTTCACCTTTTTCCATATCAATTTTCAAATTTATAAAATTTTTATTGTAAAACGCTCCGACTTTCTCTTTTTTAAACGTACGCTTTGCCATCATCTTGCAAGGCATACACCAACTTGCATACGCATCTAAAAAGATAATTTTGTGTTCTTCTTTAGCCTTCTGAAGTGCTTCTGCAAAAGTTCCATGAAAGAATTTTATTCCCT
>JALWSJ010000077.1 GCA_026993705.1 Flavobacteriales bacterium | reverse complement strand
AATAGTAACAGTATGTATGTTCTGTACCTAATCCTAACATAAATTTCTATTTTTTTTGTTTAGGTACAAAAGTCAGTGTATTTTAATCATCTTACAAGACGTACTTCACCGTACGCTTACAAAACAACAAACTTTAAGAATTTTTGAATCTTTCTTTTTCCCAATACTGACGTTGTAAAATTTTGTAGTAACTCGTTACAACAAAAATTTTACGCCTAAGTCTTGAAAAAAAATAAATTCTTCAAATTCTCCATAAAGTTTATTGTATTGAGCATAGCACCGCTATGGAAAATAATTTTGAAGAAGTATAAGGAAAATAAAAACGCTTTATACCGTCTATTTTGCTCGTGTTAGGGATACAAACCCCTAACGCAGATAATTTTAATGCAAAAAAGGCAACTCAAAATTGAGTTGCCTTTTTTTGTTCTCGTAAAGATGAATAGAAATGTCTATTCCATTTATGAATTGCTCTTTTTTAATAATTCATAGGTTGAAAATACAATTGCTACAAAAAGCATCACCCAAGGTGTGCCGTGCAAAACCACATCAAACCAATCCATAAAACCCATAGGGTGTTCTCCAGAAAAAGCACCACCACCCATTATCCATTTTATTTTACCCCAAATGTGAGGTTCGGGGACAAAAGGCATTAAACCAAGCGTTAACGCAGGGAATATCCAAAATCTAACGTTTTTATAAATCGGTTTATCGTTTTGCATGAGTAGATTAAATATGACTTTTTATTATAGAAACCAACTGTTGAGCGGGTACTACCCCAGATTGTCTCCAAAGTAATTTTCCATTTTTAAAAAGCACTAAAGTAGGTACTCCTCTCACCTGAAACTTCTGAGCGGCAGCCGGATTTTTGTCCACATCTACTTTGATAATTTTCACTTGCGAATCCAATTGATGTTTTACATCTTTCAGAATAGGAGCCATAGCTTTGCAAGGGCCACACCATTCTGCAGAAAAATCAACCAATACCGGTTGAGTACCATTAATCAAATCGTTGAATTTAGACATAGTATAGAGTGTTTTATTAAGCTAATAATTCTTTTTCAATTACCTCTTTTAATGTTGCTTTTGGTAAAGCTCCTGCTTGCATCATTGGTTGTTTACCAACAGGAATAAAAAGCATACTCGGAATACTTCGTATTTGAAATACTGCCGAAAGCTCTTGTTCAGCTTCTGTATCTACTTTGTAAATGTTTATTTTTCCTTTATATTCTTCTGAAAGTTCTTCTAAAATCGGAGCTACCATTTTGCAAGGACCACACCAATCGGCATAAAAATCGATGATAGCAGGAATCTCTCCTTTGTAATCCCATTCTTGAGATTTTGTATAATCGAATACTTCGTCTTTAAATTTCTGTGTTGTTAACTTTATTGTTGCCATTTCTTTGTGTTTATTTTTGAGGGGCTAGCCTCTTGTTTATACGTTTTATTTTTAACATTAAATGTAGAGGAATTTAATATGATTTTCTCTCCATCTAAATCGAGTGCAAAGGTACGAAGTAAAAAATGGTTTTACTGTAACCTAAGTACCCCTGTTTTTAAGCTATTTTTATTATTTTACAGAATCTAACCACTGTTCAAAAATGGTTTTCCCGTCGGTATTGCTTAACTCTTCATCGGTTGCTCTTTCGGGGTGAGGCATCATACCAAACACATTTTTATTGAGGTTGCTGATTCCGGCGATGTTGTTTAGCGAGCCATTAGGGTTGGATTCGTTAGTAATCTCTCCTTTTTCGTTGCAGTATTTAAATAAAACTTGGTCGTTATCTTCCAATGATTTTATAGTATCAGGATTGGCGAAAAAACGTCCTTCCCCGTGGGCTATTGGTATTTTATAGGCTCTGTCTTCTAAGTTTTTTGTGAGTGAAGCTTTTTTTGAAATGGGTTTGATAAAGGTGTTTTGGCAGATAAATTTTTGGTTGTTGTTGTGCAACAATGCTCCTTCCAATAGCCCTGATTCGCAAAGGATTTGAAAACCATTGCAAATACCCAAAACATAACCACCTTTGTCTGCGTGAGCAATTACTTCGGTCATAATTGGGGAGAATTTTGCAATAGCTCCCGAACGAAGATAATCACCATAAGAGAACCCTCCCGGTAATATTACGGCGTCGCTTCCTTTTAAATCATGGTCTTTGTGCCATAGCTCTTCTACTTGCAATCCTAGAATGTTTCGTAAGACATATACCATGTCTTTGTCGCAATTGGAACCGGGAAAAGTAATTACTCCAAATTTCATCTTTTTTTGAATTGTATAAATGGATTTAGGAAACCTGTAAAAGCGTTCTTTTATCGGTTTTAATCTATCTAAGTTAACGTTACTTGCAAAAGTAATGTATTTATGCTAAAACACAGTTTTTTTTCTGTTGATTTTCTTTTCACTCATTCCACTTGCGTTAGGGATTGGAATCCCTAACACGAACAAAATAGACGGTATAAAGCGTTTTTTGATTCCTTGGACTTCTTCATAAAAATTTTCCATAGCTGGGGCTATAAAAAAAAATTTATTCATTGTCTAAGAAACCAAAAATTCACTTTCTATTCGCCAATTTCGCTCGCGTTAGGGATAGAAGCGGCATCCTTTTGCCCTCCCTCCTTTTGGAGGGCAAAAGATATAGTGGATAGCCCGACCTTTCACGTGTAAAAAATAATGAGTGCAACAGTTATTTTTATTCGTGAAAGGGAATGCCCTAATCATCTAGAGCTTGTTCATATACTTTTTTCCAACCTTTCCAAATACCTTGTTCATTGAGCGTTTCGTTGTGCCATATTCCTATGAATTGTCCTTCGATATTCTTAACAGTGGTTTTTAGGTGGTTTATTTTTTTAGACGCTTTTTCCGGTGTGAGTTGTAGGTATTGATTCAGTGTCCCGTCCATATATGCAAATGGGTGGATGGTCAGGTTTAATTCTCTGTTTTGCAGTAAATCAAAAAAGGTAAAGGGGGTTGCAATTCCTGCCCTAAAGCCAATGTTATCTGCGTAGCCCATTGTGTAATCTTCTTTGATTCCGTTTTGTTCGTAAATACGATAACTATCGGGAATGTTCAGCCGTAAGTAATGCTTGCGTGCTTTGGTGATTTTTTGACCTGTGGTTTTTTCGAGTCTTTTGATTTCTTTTTTTTGTATTTCGGGGCTTAAATATGAGGCGTATGAGGGGTGGATACCAATGTCTGCGAAAGTTTGAATTTCTTGTATCAATTGCTTGAAGTGTTTGTTTTCATGCGGAACACTTTTGTCGTATGTATTTCTGTCGCCCATCAAGAAAAAGAAGATGGATTTTATGTTTTTTCTTTGTGTAGTTTCTTTTATATAGGCGTAGGTGTCATACGGGTCTTTTTTGCCTATCAATACGTTTATTCTTTCTTGTGTGTCCTTAAAATTTGCTTGTAGCAGTGTTTGGGTAAAACCACCTACTGTTCTGAATAGACCTTTGTTTTTGTATGCCCAAGCATTGTCAACGTCTATCGTGTTAACGATGCTAAATTTTCTTTTGCAGGTAAATTCTTTTTGGAAAAATGAGCTTATTTTTTGTAGAAATACCTTCCCCCAAATATTGATTAGCGGTAAATGAAGCACGCCTAATTTACTCAATATGCTTTCTTTGGAAGGGTACCTTCCGTGTTTGTCGGCTTCGTATTTCCAATATTCCTCCATTCTTGTAGCTATAAAGAAAGAAGCGGAAAAAATATCAAATCCCAAATGGTCAAATTCGGTAAGGAACAGCTTTACCATTTCGTCTCCTCCGTAATCGAAAGAAACGTCAAAGTTCCGATAGTCTTTTTCTGACAGTAAGCCAAACGGATGAATTTGAAAACTATTGGCAATTCGCTCTCCTGAGTAGTTGATTACATTTGCGTCTTTAGGTATTTCAGTTTTGGTGTGAACAATCTTATACTCTTGTTCACAGACTTCTTTGAGTACTAATTTCAGGCTGTAATAAAAACGAGGGGTATTTATTTTAGAATAAACAATGAGCATCTTGTTGGAATTGGTACGGACAAAGATAGAAAGCTCTATCGAACTAAAGTGATATGTCCCCTTGTTTCTTTAAAATCTCCACGAGCATCCCGATAGCTTACACGATATAGATATAAGCCTAGTTGAACTAATTTTCCGGATTTTCTGTGCCTTCCGTCCCAAGATTCTTCGGGGTCGGAACTTTCAAAAATCAACTCGCTAAAGCGGTTGTAAACTTGCACTTTATATTCAGAAAAGTCAATCAGATTTACAACAGGTTTCCATGTGTTATTATAACCACCTATTACAAGAGCGTTAGGTATGTATATCAAAGGTTCTTCATTTGCACAAACAACGTTAGAACGACTTTTCTCGCTTAACCCGTAGGTGTTAGTGCTTTCGATAGCTTCTACAAAATAGCATATTTTACCATCGGTTTGATTTTGGATAACGTCAATGATGTTATCATTATAGTATTGTTGTGTAGGTGGCAATGTCGCGATAGGCGAATTATCAAATGTTCCATTAACCGCTCGGTATAAGTTATAACCAACAAGATTTCCATTCCACTGTTTGTATTTACTCCATTGCAGTAAATTTGTAAATGAATTGTTATCTTCTGTTACTGTTAACAAGATAGTTTTACCTAGGTTCGATAGTAACGTAGGACGCCCACAAGAATCTTCAATTTGTACTTTATATAGGTATGACTTCTCTTTTGTGTTTACATCAAAATCATTAAAGATAACAGGATTTACTTGCGGGTTGCTTTGTGAAAGTATTTCCTCAAAATTTGGTGGTTGAGAATCGTCTGCACGTAGTAACCTGAATGCCTTCACTTGTGCCGGCAAATCTTGATGAACTCTTATTTCCACTTCGTTTTCGGAAACTACTGTTGCTGTTTGTAAGTAGTTAAACATCGGGACAGGAGGTTGGTGCAGAAAAACGCAACTTTTATTAGATAAGGAAGTTTTAAACAAATCATTCGCAACAGCTTTCACGACAAAGCAATAATAATGATTGGCAACTCCTCCCGTAAAGGCAAAAGTCGTATCAGTAGTAGTTCCCGCTAATGTAGAAGTACCGGTGTTCTCGTCTTTGGCATGAATTTCATATTTCAAAACGCCATCGCTCCAGTTTTTATAGGAGTTCCAACTCAAGGTTACTGTATTGGAGCAAATATCATAGCTGTTTGTAAGAAACATAGTCTCTTGCCCTATACCAAGCGGGCTTGTGTTCGGTGTCGGATTCCAACAGCTATCGTAAGTCGCTAAAGCGTAAGTCTCGCTATAATCATTAGCGTTGGAATTGGTGTTTATGTATTCGTTGGAAAAATGTCCGTGAACGGTGTCAATAGCTGTCCAGCCACCACCATAAAATTGAAAAATAATGTATGATTCGGCATCTCCGGAAGTACTCGGCATCCAATTTATTACCGTGTTTCCTGTTGCTGTATCTACCGTAACCCAGTTTAACACCGGCAAATTCGGAGGAAGCATATCCTGAAATTGGTCTCCGTCAATGTTCGAAACCGAAGTACAGCCTGCATCATCTTTTAATTCTATTCGGTAGTTGATATAGGCTTCACACACCGAAATAGTGTCCTTGTAGTATTCTGTACCGTATTGGGTGGAATCGATTAATGTCCATGTTCCACTCGGATATTCTTGATAAATATAATACCAACCATAGGCAGAAGAAAGCGGAGGAGAACTCATTTTGTTCCATTGCAAAACAGCTGTTCCATCACTAGGGTTATTTACTTGTAAGAAAATAGAAGACAAGGTGTCGCTTACTGCGTTCTCTGAATTGTTGCATCCAAACACACTTTTAACTAAATACCTAACCGAAGCATTGTTTGCATCTGCCGAAGCGTGATAGTAAGAAGTTGTGTTGATGTTACTTTCTGTAGTAACTAAATTAAAAGAAGAGCTGTTAGACGCGTATATTTTATACCCCGTAAAAGAGTTGTCAGGGTCATTGGGTTGTTCCCAATTAATCGTTACCCCGCCGGAAGCATCTATACTTAAACAATGTATTTCGGGGTCATCAACAGGAGGTTTGTTAATCACCGTAACAGCGACCGTTGTTTCGGTTTGTCCGGGAATTGAACAAAAGTCGTCTTGAGTATAAATCGTAAAATAAAATGTTTTTTGTGGGCGGTAGCAATCTTCCGTAAACAAGTCACAGCTTGTTTGCCAAGAAAAAACACTGGTAACCGTTTGCGTACCCGAAACAGGAGCTCCTGTATTACAAATAGCACAAGGCGGATAAGGACAACCATTGTTAGGGTCAGTCAATCCAGCTCCATTCTCTCCGCCATAAATATCAAGTGTTATACTTTGGTTAGTTCCATCAGCAAGTAGGTCATTGTCTTGAGCAATAACATCAAATGTTACCGTTGCGCCGGCATTCACCGTAATGCTATTATTGGTAATACCGTTAATAGAAAGCGAAGGAGGAGAATTTACCGAATTACAATTCACTATGTTAATCAACATTTCCCGGTGTACCACAGCAATTAATTGACCGCATCTCCACGATTCCACTTCCACAACCGTACTAAAGTTTCCTAAAGTAAAAGATTTAAACGACAGCATCCCGTTATTAGTATTAAGGAAAGCAGGAGAATTAGAAGCGTTTTGTGTTGTGCCGGGTAACTGACTATTTGTACTGTAACCAGAAGCCCAAAGCACCTCCGAAGGAGAAACCGGAGGATTAAAAGTCGTACCGAAATCATTATTAAGCGGGTTAGAAAAATGATAAGCAATCGAATCCAAATCATCATCAAAAGCACCAACGTTATAATGAATATCAGTACCACTACACACTACATTCAAAGGCGGTTTGATAAAACGCGGAGAACTATCAAAGCAATTTCCGGCATCCTGACCATTGTAGCTATACATAGAAGCATACAACGTCAATCCCGCATTTTGAGCATTCACTAAATTTTGAGCAACACTAGTCCTAAAAAAGGCATCCCAAGTAAAGTGCCACCCATCAGCAGGCGGAACACCCGAAAGCGTAAGCGGAGCACTCTGTAAAATATATTCAGTAATACTACCTACTCCAGGCGAAGCACAAGTATACTGAGGGTCGCTACCCGTTACCTCATTACACGCAAAAGAAAAATCATTACTTCCTACTATCGTCAACGGAATCACCGAAAGATTAGGATTATTCCACACCTTAATCTGCATTGTCGTAGGTGGAGGTTGCATCTGATTACAGTCCTGATAAACCTTCACTTGAAAAATATACTGTCCATTTCCCAAGCAAGCCCAAGTCAATTCACCCCCAACCAAATGATTGGCAGAAGCAAACTGAGCTACAAAAGCAAAAAGAAACAAAACCATCCATTTCGCTCCCGATATTATACCTTTATTATATATAGTTTTTATCACGTCTCATTTATTATTTGGGCGTTCCCCTTTTTTGCAAATGATACATATCGCTCTCGCGAAACGTATCATTTGCAAAAAAGGGTCGGGCTATCACTACACACTCTTTTGGTTTGCTTATATGCAACAAACCACACGGAGTTCAAACACGCCGTTCTATCCCTAACATAGAATGAAATAAGTGCAAGAAAGTGGAATTTATTGTTCTCAGACGATGAATATTTTCTTTGCATAGCCCCAGCTATGAAAATAAAATACAAAGAAGTATGAGGGCGACAAAACCACTTTATGTGCTTACTTTCATTTCATGTTAGGGATACCTACCCCTAACACCGACCTATCTAAAAAACCCAATTAACAAAGAAATAGTAACCGAAAACATTGATAATTAATGGTGTTTTTTAATTGTGAACTGGGTTTTTAGATAATCTAACGCAGAGCAGAAAAAGCCCAATAATTAAAAGGACACTCCAACTCCGTACAAAGCAAACGAAAAAAAAAAAGAAAAGTTGTTTTTCTATAAGATTTTTAACCAAGCTCCTAAAATTCTGCAAAAATTTGTCATTTTTTTATTAATCTAGTGTTAAAAAAAGAAAAGAATACAAAATTATACTTATATTTAGTGTGCTCATTCGTTCAAACGGATAGTCAGGGAAGTAAAACAGTAAAAAATAGAGTTGAAATAAAGGTGTGAAAACCTTATAATCAACTCTAAACAAAACATAAAATGGAAACAGTTGATTTAACATTAAAAGAGGGCTTACAAAAATATTTTGGTTTCGATAGTTTTAAAGGGGAACAGGAAGCAATAATCAAGGGCGTTCTTGAAGGCAAACATACCTTTGTTATTATGCCCACCGGTGGAGGAAAATCACTTTGTTATCAATTACCCGCTTTAATGAGTGAAGGAACAGCAATAGTCGTGTCACCTTTGATAGCACTAATGAAAAACCAAGTGGACTCAATACGCCAAGTAAGCGAAGACGATGGTGTAGCTCATTTTTTAAATTCATCCCTTAACAAAGCAGAAACAGCCAAGGTTAAAGCGGATGTTACGTCAGGAAAAACAAAACTGCTGTATGTCGCACCCGAATCCTTGACAAAAGAAGAAAACGTAAATTTTTTAAAATCCATAAAACTATCCTTTTTTGCTATTGATGAGGCACATTGTATATCCGAATGGGGACACGATTTTAGACCGGAATACCGTCGTCTAAGACCCATTATAGAAAGTATAGACAACATTCCGATAATAGCACTCACAGCAACAGCAACCCAAAAAGTGCAACACGATATTATGAAAAATTTGGGCATGTTGGATGCACAAGTTTTTCAAGCCTCATTTAATCGAAAAAATTTATACTACGAAGTACGACCAAAAACAAAGAACGTAGAAAAGGATATTGTTCGTTTTATTAAAGAACGCCCCGGTAAATCAGGTATAGTTTATTGTTTAAGCAGAAAGAAGGTTGAAGAGTTATCCGAAATTTTAGTCGTAAATGGCATAAACGCTTTGCCTTATCATGCCGGATTAGACAGTAATACGAGAGCGAAGCATCAAGACATGTTTCTAATGGAAGAAGCCAGTGTTATTGTAGCTACCATAGCCTTTGGTATGGGGATAGACAAACCCGATGTTCGATTTGTCATTCATCACGATATACCGAAGTCCTTAGAAAGTTATTATCAGGAAACAGGAAGAGCAGGAAGAGATGGAGGCGAAGGGCATTGTTTAGCTTTTTATAATTATAAAGATATTGAAAAGTTAGAAAAGTTTTTGCACGGAAAACCCGTTGCTGAACAAGAGGTGGGAGTACAACTACTACAAGAAGTTGCTGCCTATGCAGAAACAAGCATGAATCGAAGAAAGTTCTTGTTGCATTATTTCGGTGAAGATTTCGATGAGGTAAACGGAGAAGGTGCCGATATGTGCGATAATTCAAGGCATCCAAAAGAGAAATTTGAAGGAAAAGAAGACGTTCTTTTAGTGTTAAAAACAATAGAATCTGTAAAAGGAAAACATAAAGTAAGACATTTTGTTAATTTACTCAGTGGGGTTGATAATGCAGAAATGAATACTTACGGACACACAACAAATCCTTATTTCGGAAAAGGCAAAGAACAAGGAGCAGCACATTGGAACGCTGTCCTAAGGCAAGTCATTGTAAATGGGTTTGTAGGAAAAGAAATAGAAAGTTACGGAACATTGTATTTGAAAGAAAAAGGAAAAGAATTTATAAAAAACCCAACGTCTTTTATGCTCATAAAAGAACGTGATTTTATTGAAGATTCCGATGACAATATTATTCTAAACCAAAAGGGAGGAAACGCATCCGATCCGGTACTTTTTGGTTTGTTAAAAGATTTAAGAAAAGAAATAGCCAAACAAAAAAACGTACCGCCTTTCGTTGTGTTTCAAGATCCTTCTTTAGAGGATATGACAATTCAATATCCTATTACAAAAGAGGAGTTAATGCAAATCCAAGGAGTTGGACAAGGTAAAGCCGTTCGATATGGAACTCCTTTTTTGAATCTAATAAAAAAATATGTTGAAGAAAACAATGTTGAAAGACCACAGGATTTCGTAGTGAAATCAGTAGGAAAGAAAAGTGGCTCAAAAGTTAATATTATAAAAAACATAGACCGTAAACTTCCGTTAGAAGACATAGCAAAAGGGCTTGGAGTAACCTTTGATGAACTGTTAAGCGAAATTGAAGCTATTGTATCTTCCGGAACTAAAATCAATATCAATTATTACATTAACGAGGTCTTAGATGAAGATGCTCAAGAAGAAATTTATGATTACTTCATGGAGGATGCAGAAACCGACTCTATAGATGAAGCTTATAAAGAATTTGATGGCGATTACACGGAAGAAGAGCTTAGAATAATGCGAATAAAATTTATGAGCGAGGTGGCAAATTAATTATCGAACGACTTCTTGAAATGGTAAAAATACATTCTTAGAATAATCAGTGTGAGGAAAAAATTAAAAGACGAGGCAACCAATTAAAAAATAATTTGTTTCTTTGTTAGCGAATAATTAATCTCAAAAAATAAAAATTATGAAAAAAATTTACTCTTTGCTGTCTATGACAGCTATTATGGGCGGTGCAATAGCACAAAGTCAATACCTTAACAAAGCTACTGTTAAGGATGTTACACCTTTTATCCACTCAGAAACCACTCTAAAAGTAATTAATGACACAACAGGTCTAACCTCTACTGGTAACTTTTTCCCTGAATTTGCAGGAAATAGTCAACAAGCAACTAGTTATGGGTATATTGGAGGGGGAAATGTTTTTGGATCTAATATAGACTCTTTAAACACTTGTGCTCAGGGATATGAAAACTCAAGCCAATTAAGTTTTAGTATTTCAGAAGTTCTAGTATGGTTCTTTGAAAAATATGATGCCGGTAACAATGGCACTTTTTCTGTTCAGGTTTGGGGTATGGATCCGAATTCTGCTTATTCTTATGATGGGACTAATTGGAATCAAGATTCAGAGGGTCCTTCAGGTATGATAGGAAGCCAAGATTTTACATTATCTGATGTTGATACAACAACAACTTTTAGTTCTTTCACTTTTAGTAATCCTGTTTCTATTAGTGGAACAAACTTTGCTATAGCAGTGGATGCTTCTGGGTTTATTACTTCTGGAGATACGATAGGTATAGTTTCTGATTCGGATGGAGATGGAATGAATTATGCTTTCCACAGAAAATTGCAAGGACCTTGGATGTTAACTTCAAGTGCTTTTTCTATAGATAACAACGCAGCTATTTTTGCTGTAGTTTCAGATGCAAACGTAGGAATTAACTCAAATGAATACTTAAATGGACTTCAAATGAGTGCTTTCCCTAATCCTGCTGTTGAAAACACAACTATTTCTTTTGGATTGAAAAAAGCGTTTAACAATGTAACTATTGAAGTAATTGATTCTAAAGGGGCTATCGTTTCTAAAATCAATAAAGGAGCTTTGGCTCAAGGTGTTTACAATGAAGTAATCGATTTATCGAATGTTGCTGCAGGTAAATACTATTACTCAATCATTACAAACGAGTCTAGATTAACTAAAAAAATAATGGTTGTTAAATAAAACAATCAAGTTATAAAAAAAAGCTTCCCAAATCTGGGGAGCTTTTTTTTTGAGAAATATTTTATAAACAAATAACCATGCAAATCAAACTTATCGTTGTAGGCAAAACTATCAAAAGTTTTTTGATAGAGGGTGAGAAAGAATATGACAAGAGATTAAAACACTATATCAAAGTGCAAGAGCTGGTAATACCTGAATTAAAGAAAGTAAAAAACTTAAGCGAACAACAAATAAAAGAACGTGAAGGAGAATTGATATTAGCTAAAGTGGATAAAGGCGATTACGTTGTTTTATTAGATGAAAAAGGAAGTGAATTTACTTCAGTAGGGTTTAGTAATTTTATTCAAAAGCAATTAAATTCGGGAGTTAAGAATTTAATATTTGTAGTAGGTGGAGCGTATGGTTTTAGTGAGCAAGTGTATTCGAGAGGGAATAAGAAAATAGCTTTGTCTAAGATGACTTTTTCACACCAAATGGTTCGGCTTATTTTTAAAGAGCAATTGTATAGAGCTTTTACTATTTTACGAAACGAACCCTATCATCATCGGTGATAAAAGTAAACAAAAAAAGGGGAGCAAATTGCTCCCCTTTTTTTTGTTTACTTTTTCAAAATTGATTTAAAAATTATCGCCTATAACACCATTACCGACAAAAACACCATCTTTATAGATATCGATATGGTCAAGTAAGCCAAACTCATCGTATAGGTAATGTTTACCATTGTAGAGTCGTCCATCCTTAAACTCTCCTTCCATCAATATATTTTTATCTTTATCGTAAGTAATATGATGTCCATCTACGATAGCTGAACCTTCTTTTCCTCCTTGTGCTTCGTTTTCTGCTCCACTTGCTTTTGGTCCTTTGATAACTTTTTTAGGGGTTTTATCAACATATTCAGGGTTTACTCTTTCAAATGTTTCTTCTTTTGTTACCGTACCTCCGGTAAAGTCTTTTTTAGCTTTAACATCTCCGTTGGCATAATACCAAACCGCCTCACCTTCTTCAACGCCATCTACGGTAGAAAACTCTAATTCTTTTTGACCGTTCTCATAATAATAAACAACTTTTCCAGTAGATTTTCCATTGTCTGAAAATTCTTTTTTCTTCATGAGTTGCCCATTTTCATAGTACATCTCATAGGTTCCTGTTTGTTTATTTCCTCCCCACGAACTTTTTTCTTGAATATTTCCATTCTCAAAATAAGTAACATAATCTCCATTGGGTCTTCCTCTTACATAAGTGATTTCACTTTTTAGTTTTCCGTTAGGCCAATACTTTTTCCAAAGTCCGGTTTTTCGACTTCTTACATACTCGCCTTCTTCAACTTTAGCATCCGGCTTGTATCCTTTCTCTTTGCTCATACTACCGGTAATAATCCAATAGCCGGTACGCTTTCCGTTTTCGTCCAGCTTGTTTATATCTTGATCGAGAATTCCCGCATAAGAGAATACGGTTGACAGCATCAAAAACAAGAATGATATGGTTTTAAATATTTTCATATTCGTAATAAATTGTTCAACATATTTATGAAATAGTTCCGCTTTCATGTATAAAATACATATCTGTCTGATAACATGATTAAGGAGAAAGAACTTCACAATACAAAGAAAATAAAATTAACAACCTTTTTCACTACTTATTGATAAACATATTAATTCTATTGACGAAAGTTTTCAACATCGAATGGTAGATTATTTAAAGAGAAATGAATTAAGTAAGATATTTTGTTTTAATATTTGATTGTTTATTTAGAAAACTGAATTCTATTTTTCTTTGCACTCACCTGTCCACGTTAGGAATCATTAAGCGACTGTGAAAAACAGTTGAGTTTTTGAGCTAACGTAAAAATACCTGCTGTTTATAATTATTTGATTATCAGTATTTTATTTTTACGTTAGTTGGAATCCCTAACATGAAATGAAAGTAAGCACATAATGCGGTTTTGTCGCCCTCATACTTCTTCATATTTTATTTTCATAGCTGGAGCTATGCAAAGAAGATATTCATCGTCTGAGAACTACAAATTCCACTTTCTTGCACTTATTTCATTCCACGTTAGGGATAGGAGCGACATCCTTTTGGTTTGTTTGCTATATGCAAACCAAAAGATATAGCGGATAGCCCGACCTTTTTTGCCAAAACAATTGTTGAGCGAATGCGAAATATTGTTTTGGCAAAAAGGGAAACGCAAAAAAAACAAAATCTATGCCCCTGTAAAAGTTTAGGGATTATTTAGTACTTTAGTCCAAAATTTTATACCGCTATGAACGCATACTTTGAAAAAGTTAAAAACTACCTGATAGACCTTAATCTAAACATTACTTTTGAGGATGAAAATGATGGGGTTTTTATTATAAATGATGAGGAACAAGGGCTTAAAAATTTAGTTATTGGGTGTGCCGAACCTTTGGTAATTATAGAGCAATACTTATTTGATATCAATCCCAAAAACATGGAAGGGTTAAAGTTACTCTTGGAAAAAAACAGGGAAATTGTACATGGAGCTTTTGCTTTGGATGAAAGTGGTGTAAAAGTGCTTTTTAGAGATACTTTGCAGATTGAAAATTTAGATTTTAATGAACTGGAAGCTTCTATCAATTCTTTGAGTTTATTGCTAAGTGAACATTATAATGAGTTGATTAAACTTTCTCACGCCGAATAATTTGCCCATGAAGTTGAGAACCGACAATATAAAAAAGGCTTACAAAGGTAGAGAGGTTGTAAAAGGAATTACCGTAGAGGTGAATCAAGGCGAAATCATAGGGCTTTTAGGTCCAAATGGAGCAGGAAAAACAACTTCTTTTTACATGATAGTGGGATTGGTAAAGCCAGATTCGGGAAAGGTTTTCCTTGACGATATTGACATTACTCACGTGCCGATGTATAAAAGAGCACAGATGGGAATTGGTTATTTACCTCAGGAAGTTTCTGTCTTTAGAAAATTGAGTGTGGAGGATAATATTTTGGCAATATTAGAAATGACAAAGCTTTCTAAAAAGGAACAGAAAGAAAAATTAGAAGAACTAATCGATGAGTTTAGCTTAGGGCATGTACGTAAAAATTTAGGGGAAAAACTTTCTGGAGGAGAAAAAAGAAGAACAGAAATTGCACGTGCTTTAGCTGTCAACCCAAAGTTTGTTTTGTTAGATGAACCCTTTGCAGGAGTTGACCCCATTGCAGTAGAAGATATTCAAAGCATCGTTTTAAAATTACGGAAAAAGAATATAGGTATTCTAATTACCGACCACAACGTGCAAGAAACACTATCTATTGTAGATAGAGCATATTTGATGTTTGAAGGAGCAATCTTAAAATCCGGAACAGCCGAAGATTTATCGATGGATGAACAAGTGAAGAAAGTGTATTTAGGTCAAAATTTTGAACTAAAGAAAAAAGTGTTTAACGACTAATGGCATTACTATTAAATATAGAAACATCTACAAAAGTCTGTTCGGTTTCCTTGGCGTTAAACGGCAAAACGATTAAAACCGTTGAAGAAGAGGGGTTGCAATATATCCATTCCGAAAAATTAACGTTATTCATAGAGCAGTTGTTTAAGACTACCGAATACAAAATGAAAGACTTGTCAGCTGTTGGTGTTTCCAAAGGTCCTGGCTCTTATACAGGATTGAGAATTGGAGTTTCCGCGGCAAAAGGTCTGTGCTACGCCCTTAAGATTCCCCTTTTAAGCGTGGATTCTTTGGAGGTTTTGGCTAATTTATTTGTCAAAGAGCATGAAGTGGAAGTTTCTTCCGTATTATATCCAATGATTGACGCTCGAAGAATGGAGGTTTTTACCAAAAGAATCACGAATTTCCCCCAAGAGCAAGAAGAAATAAAGGCAGTGGTTATCGACGAGCATTTTTTTGATAATGAACATCAACCTGTATATCTTTTTGGGGACGGGGCAGATAAGTTTCAAGACCTTTTTGCAAATAATACACAGGTAAACGTAGTGCAAAATATCCGAACCAGTTCTTCAGCAATGGATGAGTTAACCTACCAAAGACTCCTTGAACAAAAAACAGAGGATGTAGCTTACTTTGAACCTTTTTACCTAAAAGATTTCATAGCTATTCCCTCAAAAAAAACTTTGAATAAAAAAAAGTAGTTGAATGATTTGGGCGTTCCCATTACAGCATAAAAAAGTAGTTTCGTTGCACTACATTACTTTTTAACGCCGTAATGGTCGGGCTATCACTACTCACTCTTTTGGTTTGCATATATGCAACAAACCAAAAGGAGTTCAAACACGCCGTTCTATCCCTAACGCGGTGAAAATAAGCAAAAAAAACGGAGTTTATTTTTCTTAGACGATGAAAAATTCTTTTGCATAGCCCCAGCTATGGAAAATAATTTTGAAGAAGGATAAGGGAAATAAAACCGTTTTATTGTGCTCAGATGTCCAGTGTTAGGGATTCCAACTAACGTAAAAATACAACATTGAAAATCAATGAATTATGAAATTACCTAAATTTTTACGTTAGCTCAAAAAAACTCAACTGTTTTTCACAGTCGCTTAATGATCCCTAACGCAAGTGGAATGAGTACATAGAAAGTAAGTTTTAGTTTCTTTAGATGATAAAAAAATCACATAGCATCCGCTGTCATATTTATATATTTATAAAGAAAAGAAGTAAAAGAGAATACAAAAAAACCTTCAAAATCGCAAATTGACTTAATTCGTTATTTTTCGTAACTTTGTCCGTTCACACGAATAAACAAACTTATGGAAGGTATAAAAAAAATATACTTAATCCCCGGTCTGGCAACAGATAAAACAGTTTATAAAAATTTACAAAGCGTACTCGATATTCCCAGTAAAGTTATCGAGTTTAAACCGTTGGACGAAAACGATTCTCTACACGAATACGCAGAAAAGATGAGTCAAGAAATAGATGATTCAGAGCCTTTTGCACTCATCGGAACATCTTTCGGAGGAATTTTAGCAATGGAAATAGCAAAGATAAAACACCCCGAAAAAATTGTCATCATTTCATCAGCAAAAAACAGAGAAGAATTAAGTCCTATTATGCGTCTTAAAGGAGGTAAATTCTTTTTATCATTAATTCCTAATGGAGTGCTCAAACAAATGGTAAACAAAGGGTTTCATATTTCAAGCTTAATCAAAAAATCGTATCGAGATATTTATAATCCTGAAACCAAAGCCATGGTCGCAAAAAGCGAAGGAGCTTTTGATAAATGGATTATGCAACAAATAAACGATTGGGATAGTGATTATCAACATCAGAAATTACTACATATTCACGGGGATAAAGATATCGTATTCCCGATTAAGTATATAGGTAACGCTTATATTATCAAAGGAGGAGGACACCCAATGGTGATGAACAGATATGAGGAAATAGGAAAAGTTATCAATGATTTTTTGCATGCAAAACCTATAAAACAGTAAACAGCAGATGCTAACAGCGAAACAAATAGCCTTTAGCTATAATTCTCAAAATCAATTGTCTTTTCCTGATTTGTCGTTTGAACAGGGAGCTCACGCACTTATTTTAGGGAAAAGCGGCTGTGGCAAAACTACCCTGCTTCATATATTGGCGGGACTACTAAAACCTACACAAGGTGAAGTGCTGATTAACAACCAATCCTTATACAAACTAAGGGAGGGCGAACGAGACGTTTTTAGAGGAAATGAAATTGGTATCGTTTTTCAAACTCCTCATTTTCTCAATGCTCTTAGTATCAAAGAGAATTTATTCTTAGCTCAGACCTTAGCGGGGAATAAAAAAGATGAAAACAGGGTAAAAGAAATGTTAAGAGAGTTAGATTTGTCAGCTAAAATAAATAGCTTACCTAAAAATTTAAGTCAAGGTCAAAAGCAAAGAGTGTCCATAGCAAGAGCTTTGATAAATTCACCACAATTAATCTTAGCGGATGAGCCTACTTCTGCTTTAGACGATGACAATTGTACTGCTGTGGTAGAACTTTTAAAATCTCAGGCAGAAAAACAAAACGCCACATTGCTTATCGTTACACACGACAATCGCTTGTCAGATTTATTTGAAACAAAAATAAGACTATGAACCTCTTAAAGATTAGTTGGAAAAACATCTTGTACCGACCGCTTTCAAGTGGTTTATCTGTATTGCTGTTAGTTTCAGGTATTTCTATTATTTTGATTACGCTGTTAACATTACATCAGATTGAAGATAAATTTAAAAACAATATTGGCGGTGTTGACCTTATTATAGCAGCTGAGGGAAGTAGATTACAGTCCGTACTATGTAATTTATACCAAATAGATAAACCTACTGGGAATATAAACTATGCACGAACAGGGTTTGTGCGGATGCACCCCATGGTAAAAAAAGCAATCCCACTTTCAATAGGAGATAATTACAAAACATATAGGATACTAGCAACTACGCACGACTATGTAGATTTGTATAAAGGAGAAATATCCGAAGGTAAACTTTGGGAAAAACCAATGGAAGCAACGCTTGGTAGTGAGGTGGCAAAAAAGTTTAATCTAAAAATTGGCGACAAGTTCTCTGGAGGACATGGATTAGGAGAATCAATAAAAGAACACAAAGGACAGCAGTATGTTGTAGTTGGTATATTAAAGCCGTCAAATACGGTTTTGGATAACCTTTTACTGACTTCCTTAGAAAGCGTTTGGATATTACATGCCGACCACGACCATAAAAGCAAAGGTGATTTTGATATTATATCCAAAGAAGAACACGAAGAGAATCTAAAAAAACAAAAAGAAGAAGAACATCATCATCATGACCATCACGAAATTGCCCCGCAAGATTTTGATGCCATTTTAAAATCCATTGATATTCGCGACAGGGAAATAACATCCATGTTGGTGCAATACAAAACACCTCGTGCAAGATTTACTTTACCCGGTATAGCAAACAACACCGATGGAATGATGGCAGCGGAACCAGCTATCGAAATTATGCAATTATTTGAGTTAATCGAGCCAGCGGTAAAAATCATTGGGATAATGGCTTTGGTTATCGTTGTTATCGCTTCACTGAGTATGTTTGTCGCTATGATTAATTCGCTTAAAGACAGACAATATGAAATAGCTATCATGCGAACAATGGGAGCAACTACCCAAAAAGTTTTTGGAATGATACTTATTGAAGGTTTTTTATTGGCGGTTACCGGTTATGTTTTGGGAACTATTGTCAGTCATTTGGGAATGGAATTTTTCTCAGGGTATTTGGCTAAAAATTACCATTATAATTTCACGGGATTTCTTTTCTTGCAAGAAGAATTATATCTCTTTTTAGGAGCTATTATTATTGGTATAGTTTCTGCTTTATATCCTGCATTCAAGGCATATAAAACAGATATATCAAAAGTGTTATCCGCTTAATTATTAAAATACATACAAATGAAAAAGATATTTATTAGTCTAATTTTACTAGCAGGAGTGATTTCTTCAGCTCTCGGACAAACCATCATAACGTGGGAAGTGCTTAAAGATGTAACTTTTGAAGAGGTTTTTTCTGAAGAGTTTCAAGGTTATTACAAAGTGCCGAAATTCGGAAAAAAAGTATCGTCTTTAGATGGAAAGAAAGTGCAAATAAGAGGTTACGTTATTCCTGTAGATGTCATTCAGGATTATTATGTGCTTTCGGCAAATCCTTACAGTTCTTGTTTCTTCTGTGGCGGTGCTGGGCCTGAATCGGTAATGGAAGTGCAGATTACAGGAGAACATAGTGGATTGAGAATGGATCAAATCATAACCTTTGAAGGTACACTCAGACTAAATCCTGATGATATTTATCAACTGAGTTATATCTTAGAAAACGCTAAAGTAATCAATCAATAAGCTATTGCTCGATTACTTTAGTGGTAAAGTTATTTTCCGTTAGAAGCGTCTTTCAGTTTCTCCCCTATTAAAGTACCTTCCATTATTTGTTGGTGGAAATCTTTCACTGAGTTAGGTGAATGAGGAATAAGAATCGAAGTGTTTTTCCCGTTTTGACCAATATTGTTCAATGTGTCAAAATACTGAGTCAATAAAACAAATTGCATCACTTCCTCGTGAGTGATTTCTTTTAGTGTTTTTTGGAAGTCATCAACCGATTCTTTAAACCCTCTAACGATTTCCAAACGTTGTTTCGCAATACCCTCTCCCGATAGTCTTTTTGACTCGGCATCAGCTTCAGCGGCTTTTACCACCCTTATTTTAAGAGCTTCAGCCTCTTCTTTTGCTGCTTCTTTTTCTCTTTTTGCCGCGTTTATCTTATTCATAGACTCTTTTACGTGAGCATCGGGGTCAATGTCTGTAATTAGAGCTTTCACAATGATGTAACCGTATTCAAACATAGATTCTGAAAGATTTTTTCTAACAGCTCCGGCAATATCATCTTTTTTAGCAAAAACATCATCCAATTCCATTTTAGGGACTTCTGCTCTTACATCATCAAAAATGTAAGACGAAATTTGATGACGTGGACTTTCTAATGAATAGAAAGCATCTATCAATTTATCTTGCATAACTTTATACTGAACCGAAACGCGCAAACTAACAAATACATCATCTTTTGTTTTTGTTTCTATATCTACGTCTAATTGTTGTACACGAAGGTTAAGTTCCCCTGCTTTAGAATCGATAAAAGGAATAATAAAATTAAGACCAGAATGGGCGATTTTATTGAATTTCCCCAGTCGTTGAATAACAACAACGGTTTTTTCTTTTACGATAACAACAGACTTGATGAGTAAGATGATAAGAAGAATTAAAACAAATGGGTAAAAGCCAATTAAAAGTTGTGATGTGTCATTCATGATTTTTTGTATTAATGGTTAGTAAAAAGAGAGTAAAGATATTCTTTTTTTTAATTTTAGCCTTAAATTCGTAAGTGTTCTCGTTATGAAAAGTCAAAACACGCATCAGTATTAGTTTACTACAGTTTTGAGACACACAAGCGTAGCCATAGCTACGGTGAATATTGAAAAACGAGCATTGCCAAAATTAATACGGAGTTTGGCTTTGCAATAGATTTTTACTTGCGGATTTTAGATTTTAGGTGAAAGTTTCGGTGATATTGAAGAAAGTGATACTTAAAATCCATATATTGCGTATATGTTTCCGTTTTCTAATTTTAAAACAGCAGGGAAAGATGATTATTACAATCGTTATTCCGAAGAAAAAAGACTCATTTCTTTGGTTACGCTTGTATTGGGGATTATTGGTGTTGTTTTGGATTATTTCACAAACGGCAAGTACTACGACTCTACTATTTTATCTGTGTTTTATGTTACACTTGTTGTATTGCTAATCGCATTAATTGGAGCTGTTTTTCAAAAAGAAAAGTATCGCCAATATTTTGTGTTAGGAACATGGGGGTTGGTATTGAATATCGTATTTTCTCAATTAAATTATCCTGACACTTCTTTTTATACCGATAATTTTGAACAAGTATTGATTCGAAATATCCTGTTTTTAACTGCTGTTATTACATTGACAGCTGTAATGGGAAGATTAGTTCATTTTCGATTACAGGTAGCGGTGTTGTTTTCTTTATTGGTCTATTATGCATTCAATGACAACACTCCTTTTATAGCTGAAAACTTTGGTGTGTTATTGGTTTCTGTATTTGGGCTTTTTGGTATAGTATTGTTTTTTATTAAATACCAATATAGGTTTGTCGAAGGGTTGTTAATTCAAAGAAAAGCACTAGAAAAGAAGAATAAAGAAATAACAGACAATATAACTTACGCAAGAAGAATACAAAAGACGATTTTACCACCTGATGAGGTGTTGGAACAACAAGTGAAAGATGCTATGGTGTATTATAAGCCTAAGAGTATTGTGGCGGGAGATTTTTATTGGTTTGTAGAAAAAGATAAAAATTTTTACATAGCAGTTGCAGACTGTACAGGACACGGAGTTTCTGGAGCTTTTGTTTCTTTGGTTTGTAACAACGCCTTAAATAGATCTATAAATGAGTACGAAAACCAATCACCTGGAGAGGTGTTGTCGCATACAAGAGATTTGGTCTTGAAACGTTTTGAAAAAGGAGAGGAAGGTAATATTTACGATGGAATGGATATTGGTTTATGTGCTTTGCAAGGGAATAAACTAAGTTATTCTGGAGCAAATATTTCTCTTTGGTTGATTAGAAAAGGGGAAATAATAGAATATAAAGCAGATAAACAACCGATAGGCGTCTATGTCGCTTCCAAACCTTTTACAACGCACCATATAGAAGTACAAGAAGGCGATTGCTTTTACCTATTTACCGATGGCTATATCGACCAGTTTGGAGGAGAACGAGGAAAGAAATTCAAGATAAAAGCCTTCAAAAAATTATTGCTTTCTATTTATGATAAACCCATGAAAGAGCAAAAAGAAATAATCGATAAAACTTTTCAAGATTGGAAAGGTAATTTAGACCAAGTAGATGATGTGTGTGGAGTTGGGTTTAGGGTGGTTTGATTTTAAATGGGTAAATAAAATTAAAATTTACTTTCTTGCACTTATTTCATTACGCGTTAGGGACTATTAAGCGACTGTGAAAAACAGTTGAGTTTTGATGCTAACGTAAAAATACCAGCTATTTTATAATTATTTGATTATCAGTATTTTATTTTTACGTTAGTTGGAATCCCTAACGCAAGTATAATGAGCACTATAAAGTGTTTTTATTTTCTTTATATTTCTTCAAAAATTATTTCCATAGCTCGGCTATACAAAGAATTTTTTCATCATCTAAAGAAACTAAAACTCACTTTCTTAGCACTCATTCCACTCGCGTTAGGGATAGGAACGGCATCCTTTTGCCCTCCCTCCTTTTGGAGGGCAAAAGATATAGTGGATAGCCCGACCCTTTTCTGCTAAAGACACGTAGAGCATAGCGAAATGTGTTTTTGGTAGAAAAGGGGAACGCCCAAAAATTGATTAAATGAATACCCTAACCTCAACATTAAAAAAAAAATACTATCTTTGAACAAGGACAAAACAAAAGGTAAAATGATAAAAGATTACACCTTGTCTCCCCGTATAGATCAAGTGGGAGTTAACGATAGGATAGAAAGGATAACAAAGAGAAGTCTTAAAAAGGAAGCTAAGATGAAGGGCTTATTGATGGCTCTCAATATGATAGATTTGACCACGCTGGAAGGAGCGGACACCGAAAATAAGGTAAAGCAAATGTGTTATAAAGCACAGCACTTACATACCGATTATCCTGATTTACCTACTACGGCGGCGGTTTGTGTGTATCCTAATTTTGTAAAAACAGCGGTAAAAGCTTTGGAAGGAAGTGGCGTAAAGGTGGCTTCCGTAGCAACTGCTTTTCCGAGCGGACAATCTAGTCTGGAGGTGAAGTTGTTGGATGTGAAACTAGCAGTGGATAACGGAGCCGATGAGGTGGATATGGTGATAAGTAGAGGACGATTTCACCAAGGGGATTACGGTTATGTTTTTGATGAAATTGCTACGGTTAAAGAAGCTTGTGGCAATGCACGACTAAAAGTAATCTTGGAAACAGGAGAGTTGGGAACGTTAGATAAAGTAAGACGGGCAAGCGATATAGCGATTGATGCGGGAGCAGATTTTATAAAAACATCAACAGGGAAGATTAAGCCTGCAGCTACTTTGCCTGTTACTTCGGTTATGTTAGAAGCGATAAAAGACCATTATTATGCAACAGGCAAAATGGTAGGAATGAAACCTGCGGGAGGAATTTCTAATGCTAAATTAGCTCTCCAATACCTTTTACTAGTAAAAGAAACCCTAGGGGATAAATGGTTAACCAACGAATGGTTCAGATTTGGAGCGAGTAGCTTGGCAAATGACGTAATCATGCAAATTATTAAACAAAGAACAGGAATCTATACATCGAAAGATTATATCTCGATAGATTAACAGAATAGATACAATTATGAGCTTAGACTTAAATTCATCGTGGGAGTTTTCTCCAGCACCAGAAAGCACCGCACACGTTAAGATAAAAAAGAAATACGACTTATTCATTGGTGGAAAATGGGTAAAGCCAAAATCTGGAATTTACTTTAAAACCATCAACCCCGCTACAGAAGAAGTATTGGCGGAAGTTGCCGAAGCCGGAGAGGAAGATGTAGATTTAGCCATAAAAGCAGCACGTAAAGCCTATACGCAAGTCTGGTCAAAACTATCAGGAAAAGAACGAGGGAAGTACATTTTTAGAATAGCGAGGTTAATACAAGAGCGAGCTAGAGAATTTTCGGTTATTGAAACCTTAGACGGCGGAAAACCAATCCGAGAAGCAAGAGACATTGACATTCCTCTTGCTGCTGCACATTTTTTCTATTACGCAGGATGGGCAGATAAATTAGAATATGCTTTTCCCAATAAAAAACCAAAGTCTTTAGGTGTAGCCGTACAAATCACCCCTTGGAACTTCCCAATGCTGATGGTGGCATGGAAAATCGCTCCCGCACTAGCTGCTGGAAATACCGTAGTGTTAAAACCCGCAGAAACAACACCGCTAACAGCATTAAAACTAGCAGAATTAATACAAGACGCAGGCTTGCCAGATGGAGTGGTAAACATCGTTACAGGTTACGGAAAAACAGGAGCAATGATGGTAGAACATCCCGATGCGGACAAGGTGGCTTTTACAGGTTCAACAGGAGTCGGAAAAATCATCATGAAAGCAATAGCGGGAACGCATAAAAAATCCACGATGGAGCTGGGTGGAAAAGCGGCAAACATCATCTTTGAAGACGCACCAATAGATCAAGCTGTAGAAGGGGTCGTAAATGGAATATTCTTTAATCAAGGACACGTATGTTGTGCAGGTTCACGTTTGTTTATTCAAGAATCTGTTTACGAAAAAGTAATGCGAAAACTAAAAGACCGAATGGAAAACCTTGTCGTTGGCGATCCATTGGATAAAAACACAGACGTAGGAGCAATCAACTCTCAAAAACAACTCAAAGTAATCGAAGGCTACATCAAGGCAGGATTGGACGAAGGTTGTGAAATGTATCAACCCGAAAATGCAACGCTTCCCAAAAAAGGATATTGGTGCAAACCAACCTTATTTACCAACGTTGCACAATCTAGCAAAATAGCCAAAGAAGAAATTTTCGGTCCCGTACTAGCCATTCAAACCTTCCGAACCGTTGACGAAGTTATAGCAAAAGCCAACAACACCCCTTACGGATTATCCGCAGGAGTTTGGTCAGACAAAGGCTCAAAAGTGTTTAACCTAACCTCAAAAATGAAAGCAGGCGTAGTCTGGGCGAATACCTATAATAAATTTGACCCAACATCCCCATTCGGCGGTTACAAAGAAAGCGGACACGGAAGAGAAGGAGGCGTACAAGGTTTAGAACCATATTTAAAATTTGAATAACAAGAATTAGGGCGTTCCCATTACAGCATAAAAATGTAATTTCGTTATCACTACATCACATTTTGACGCTGTAATGGTCGGGCTATCACTACTCACTCTTTTTCTCTCGAACAGCGAGAGAGAAAAAGGAGTTCAAACATACCGTTCTATCCCTAACGCGGAGAAATGAACGAGAAGAAAACGGAGTTTAGTTTTCTTAGACAATGAAAAATTCTTTTGCATAGCCTTAGCTATGCAAAAGAATTTTGAAGATGTATAAGGAAAATAAAACCGTTTTATGCCGTTTATTTTCTTCGTGTTAGGGGTAGAATCCCTAACGCGGAGAAATGAAAACAAGATAAAAAGACGAAAAAAAATGTCAAGAATAGAAGTTTTGAAAACCTATAAAATTTACATCGGAGGAAAATTTCCAAGAACCGAATCAGGAAGGTATTACCAACCAATGGTAAACGGTAAGCCATTAGGGAATATTTGCCAATCCTCACGAAAAGACTTTAGAAATGCAGTTGTAGCAGCCCGTGCGGCACAAGGAGCGTGGTCAGCCCGTTCTGCATACAACAAAAGTCAAATTCTCTACCGAATAGCAGAAGTTCTAGAAGGAAGAAAAAGTCAGTTTGTAGAGGAGTTGGTACAACAGGGGAGCACAAAAAATCAAGCAACAAAAGAAGTAGAAACAGCAATCGACCGCTTGATTTATTACGCGGGTTGGTGCGATAAATACATACAAATTTTTAGTGCTGTTAATCCAGTTGCGTCTAGTCACTTTAATTTTTCCGTTCCCGAACCTACAGGAGTCGTAGCAGTGTTAGCACCAGAAGAAACAGGATTAATCGGGCTAGTTTCTCAAATTGCACCCATTATAGCAGGAGGAAACACTTGCGTCGTCTTAGCATCAGAAAGTAAACCTTTAAGTGCTATCACCTTTTCAGAAGTGTTAGCAACATCTGACGTGCCAGGAGGCGTTGTAAACATACTTACAGGCAATAGAGAAGAGTTGTTACCATTTTTCTCAACACATATGGATGTAAATGCAATTCTATATTGCGGAAGTAACCAACAAGAATTAAAAATCATACAAGAAAATGCGGTTACTAATCTTAAAAGAGTGGTAAACAAAAATGTAAAAGATTGGACAAAAGAAGAAAACGAAACTCCTTACTCAATTTTAGATTTTCAAGAAACCAAAACAACATGGCATCCAATAGAGCATATTGCTGGAGCTGGTAGTGGTTATTAGAATAGAACTTGTTAAACCCTCAAAATTTCAAGAACATGAAAAAACTAATGTACATATTTGCGATATCTTCACTATTTGTAAGTTGTGGAGAAAGTGAAGAAGAAATAAAAGAACAACAAGAGAAAAAAGAGCAATTAAAAAAAGAAGTAGAACAAACAACAGATGATTTGTTTGACGATTTAGACAAGGAATTAGATGAAGACGAAGCTGAAGAATAGGCTTTATCGTAAATGACAACTACAAGAAAGCACTCTCAAAGGGGTGCTTTCTTGTTTTTAATGCTTTTTAACTTAAGAGATAGAAAAATTACCAATTCCTTAACAAAAGCGTAACAAAGCATCGTTTCTTTAGTCGTACCTTTGCAAAAATTTTAAAAAAATGAAAGACAAAATAAGGTTAGCATTGTTTGCTTCGGGAACAGGTAGTAACGTCTTTAATATCATTCAAAAATTTAAAGACAATAATGAAATTGAAGTTGTTATGGTAGCTTCTAACAACCCTCAGGCAGGTGCGTTAAATCACGCCAAAGACAATGGAGTGCCAACGCTAACATTTAATCGAGATGCTTTTTATGAAACAGATGAAGTACTGAAAGCACTTTTAAAAGCAAAAATAGATTATATAATCCTAGCTGGTTTTCTATGGAAAGTACCACAGAACATACTTGAATCTTTTAACAATAAAATAATTAATGTTCATCCTTCATTATTACCAAAATTTGGTGGAAAAGGAATGTATGGAAAACACGTTCACAAAGCAGTTTTAGAACACAAAGAAACACAATCAGGAATCACCATACATAAAGTAAACGAAGAATACGATAAGGGGGCGGTAATAGCACAATTTACTTGTGAGGTGTCACCCGGAGAAACGTTAAAAAGTTTACAAAAAAAGATTCGTAAATTAGAAAAAGAACATTTTCCCGAAACAATAGAAAAATTTGTACAATCATGATCGATAGCTTAGGAATAAATATAAAAGAAATAGGAGTAGCAACCATGGTCTTGTTTGCTGTGATTGATATTATAGGAGCTATCCCTGTTATTATAAAAATAAAGAAAAAAGCAGGCGAGATTAGTCCCTTCAAAGCCTCCATGGTTTCTTTTATTATTATGGTTTCTTTTCTTCTGTTGGGAGAAAAGATTTTAGGATTTATGGGGGTTGGTACAAGTGAATTTGCTGTTGCAGGTTCTTTTGTTTTATTTTTTATGGCATTGGAAATGGTCTTAGGTGTGGAAATATTTAAACACACCAACGAAGGAAAGAAAAAAGGTAAAGTAGCTTCCGTCGTCCCTTTAGCTTTTCCTCTTATCGCTGGAGCCGGAACAATGACGTCTATTATTTCGTTACGAGCAGAGTTTTCTCAAATCAATATATTTATCGCAATTTTTATCAATATGTTTGTTGTCTATTGGGTATTGCGACTAACAAGAAGAATTGAAAGGTTACTAGGAGAAGGAGGAATAGCCGTTTTGGAAAAAGTCTTCGGAATAATTTTGTTAGCCATCTCTATAAAATTGTTTAGTAGTAATGTAAAATTGTTGTTTGCTTAGTAAAATTCAAACAACTTCTATATATTTGCCACTCGAAAACAAATAAATAAGAAAAAGATGAACGATAAAATAACATTAGGAATAGCAGGATTAGCACTATTATTCGGTATATATAATACCGTACAAATATCAAATTTGGATACGAAAATAGATGAAAAGGTGTTTATTCAGCCAGCTACTACGCCTGCAAAGGTTAATTTAAGTGCAGGTAACGCAACAGCTCCCAACCCGATGCCTCAATCCAATGCTCAGCAACAACCGAATATGCCGAAAACAAGCATACGATTTGATAAGGAACTTCACGATTTTGGTGAAGTAGATGCAAATACCGATAATCCGTA
>JALWSJ010000076.1:6546-8107 GCA_026993705.1 Flavobacteriales bacterium | reverse complement strand
GTACTATAATTTTTGTCTTGTTTGGGTTTAAAATTAAAAAATTGGTCACGCAACATATAAGTAACGATTGATGGACTGATGAGTAGTTGATACGAGCGTAAAAAAGCATTCCCCATTAAGTGAATGAGTGCTAATGTTTCGAATCCAAGTGCGATTTCAATCATCATTATTCCAATTTGAGCGATGGATGAATAAGCGATTTGAGCCTTGATTGAGAATTGAACTTTTGCGATGGCACTGGCAACTCCTCCTGAGATAATTCCTAGAATTATTATACCTATTTTTACAATCATTAAGTGACTCCAAAAAGGGTAGGTTCTGAGTAATAGATAAACTCCTATGTGAACGGCAATGGAACCGTAAAATATGGAACTAGATGGGGTAGGTCCTTCCATGGCTCTAGGTAACCACGATGAAAATGGAAATTGAGCCGACTTTACACTTGCTGCCAAGATGATGAAAATCGAGATGGTGATTGCGGTTAAATGATGACCTTCTATATGTTCAAGTCCAAAACTACTATCTTTGAATTGATAGAATGTTACATTAGAATGAAATAAATGATGCATTAACCACATGGCTAAAAGTATCCCAATATCGGCAAGACGATACATAGAAAAGACTTTGTAGGCATTTCTAACCGGTAAATAACGTTCTCGATAATAGGCGATAAGTAGGAATGAGGATAATCCTAAAAATTCCCAACCAATGAAGAGTGTTTCAAAGTTTCCGGAAAAAATAATTACTTGTACACCAAAGAAATATAAAATCATGGTGTTAAAGTAGCGTTTGTAACCTGGGTCTTTGTGCATATAGCCTCTACTAAAATGAGCTATCATAAAGGTTAGAATACTTGACATCATAAGATAAGTAGCAGTAACTTCATCGAAAAATAAATCGATGAAGAAACTATAATGTTCTGAGCCGTAAAGCGTAATTTCTTTGATGTTGAGTGGCTCTGAATAATTTAGAAACCAGTTAATTGTAAACCAAAGTCCAAAAAGCATTGAGAACCCAGCGGGAATAGCCATGGTTAAAAAGATGGCTCTTTCGTTTTTTTGCGGAAAAACGAGGCTTATTAAAAAGCCTAAAAACGGTACGATTAAAAATATCGGTAATAAATTTTCCATGATAATCTTTCTTTTTAAGCAGTTGTTTTTATTTTGTAGACTGGTAAATTTTCATTATTAGATTCAAAAATCTTTTCAAAATCACTTACTTCTTCTATGTTTTTTGTAATGGGTTTATACGGAACAAATTTACCGTTTTTAAGAATGTGAATTTCTCCGTTGTATGGGTTGTAAGTGGTTAGTTTCATCCACCCTTTTTCGTACCAGTCAAACGTAGTAGGGTTACGTTTAAGAACTTCTAATACTAATTCCGGTGTATTTTCAATAATGGTAAGAATCCTAATAGGGTCGTGGATATCTATCATTTGCCATGCTAATCCCGGTCGTAAATCCCCTTTTACACCATTGGCAACTCCATATAATCCAACTACATTTTGTGGTAATTTAGAACCGGCTCCTATTTTTTCATTATCAACGGTTGAAAAGAAGTA